>JBNLCD010000257.1:0-7776 GCA_050303635.1 Anaerolineae bacterium | reverse complement strand
TGGCTCACTAGCCACGACGGTGCCATCGGTTAATTCAATGCGCCACACGGCGTCTACTTCGTGCCAAGGCGGCAGGCCACGATCACTATAAGGTACGCCTAACCATTCATTCGTATTTTCGGTCTGCGTGGCAGGTATACGCCCCAATTTTCCAGTCGGGAAGGTATACGACAATGTCACCGACTTGATGTCAACACCTTCGGGCGGCGTAATCGTCGCTTTGAATTCCAAGCCGAGCGGATAGAGTGAGCGATAGGTAAAATCGGTGATGGTGAAGCCATCCACGGTTTGATCGTCGTAAGTGACCATTTCATCCACGCCACCCACGACGTCATAGACATAATCATCGTCACCGCCATCTTGGGCAAAACTGAGGCTCCCCATAAGTAATAAAATAACAACAAGACTTAAACTAATAAGAGATTTTTTCATCTAGAAATATCCTTTCATATCACTGTGCATTATAAGGCAATGTTCTGTTCAGAATAGTTACAACCTAGGCTGAGGGTTCAATTCAGTTAGCCTATCATTAAGAGACAAAGCTATACATAGTCTTGCTACCTAGTTTCAGAAATGGAATGCCACAATGCGCAGTGGTTTAGATTGACGATCTATTTTGCCAATATATCTAATGTATTCGATAAGCTATATAATGAAAGGAAAATGTTCTCGCTATGTAGTCGTCTCGACTACAAAAAGGCATATTGATGAATAATGCGAGCAAGTCCCCTCTAGTTATCCCTGTGCATATTAACCAAGATAGATTAGGCGAACAGCATGGACTCGGTATCAGTACCATTGATTTTAAAGTTGTCAGTCAAGATTCAAGAGAACTTTTTGTTATCGAGAACAAGTTTCAAGCAAAAGGTGGCCCAGCCCGCCATCTGCATCATGACCAAGATGAGTGGTTCTGCGTGTTAGAAGGGGAATTTCTTTTTGAGATTGGCCAAGAACGGGTGCGCCTTAACGCTGGCGATTCGGTTTTCGGACCAAGAAATATTCCTCACGTTTGGGCTTTTGTGGGTGATGCGACAGGCCGAATCCTCATCACATTCACACCGGCTGGACAAATGGAATCGTTCTTTCGCAAAGTAACGCAGACAAATGCAATGCCTATCCAAGATCCTGAATTATGGCGGACACATGGCATGGAATTATTAGGCCCCCCTCTCGCTATTGAGTAGGCAAAGTTTCTGACCGATGTTGGTGCGTAAATTTATTGACTATCGCCCTATTAGTTAGCAATTGACTAAGACTTTCGACCCTATTTCCTGTACAATTACTGATGGTAAATTGTGAAAATTGGAACATCATTAAAGGGTCATCTTGTGCTGGAACGGATTCAGTTTTATCTCAAACATTCATGGAATGATATGATCGTCAGCAAGTGGCGCACGCTGTTCGCCTTATTATGTATTTCGGCAGGCGTGGCGGCGGTCGTAGGCTTGCAAACCTTGGGCGTGATGATTGAACATGCCCTGACAAGCGACCTACAAGAAGTGAATCGGGGCGATTTGCGGATTCGGGTGGGGACGGAAGGTCCGGAACTGCTTCAGGAAGGCCGTGATCGTGGGCATATCACACCAACCAACACGGCGCGCTCGGCGTTTACGAATGAGGGTATCAACGCCATTAGTTTGTGGATAAAAGTGCGCGACCCCGAAGCGGTGATTAGCTATCAACACATTTTTCCCTTCGATTTATTATCCGGCGTAGGTAGTTTGCGCAAAGTTGACCGCACCACCGCGACGGGTATCTGGCTGGATAGTGAAAACGCGCCGCCCAATCTGGCGGAAAATCTGACTGATCCAACAGATATCATCTTGAGTGAAACCCTCGCCCAAACTCTTGATGCCGAAAAGGGGAGCGCCATTAGCTTCACGGAATCCCCCGAAATTTATACCGTGCAAGCCATTGTCGCTGACACGGAACTGGCCAATCTAAGCAATAGTTCTGCCCAAGAATTTTTCATCTTACCCGGTCCATCTCTCGACGATTTTAGTTTAGGGAATGAAATTGGGGCGAACGATCCGATTACGCTCCGTATTGAAAAAATCAACGATACCGAGACCGTGCGCGGTCTGATTATCGATAAGAATATTTACCCGCTCCACGGCGATATTGAAACCCTCGATGGGCGTACTCTGCCTGAAGCGATTGAACAACCTACTGATATTTTGATTAGTGACACAGTTGCGCAAAAATTTGGCTTTAAGATTGGCGATCAGGTGCTAATTGGGGGCTCGGACGAGGTTTTCACCATTCGCGGCTTGGTTGAGGTCAAAGTTGAGACGTTGATTAATCCCGAAACGGCGATTTTTGGCTTTTATTATGTTGATTTGGAAGCAGTGCCGTTGTTCTCGGCTTATGATGAAGACTTGGTGCAAGATGGCACCGATGGCAACCGCTATGCGCGCGAGATTTATGTCAAACTCTCGAATAGTGGCGACCGTCAGGAAATTGCAGATTTCGCTAAAGAGATGAGTAGTGATTTCCCTTATATTTGGGCACGCACGACCTACGATCTCGAAGAACAATATGAAACGATTATTGGCGCACTCCAAGATTTGCTGTTGATTATGGGCTTGGTCTCGCTGTTGATTGGTGGCATTGGGATTATCCAAACGATGATGGTCATTGTAGCGCGGCGGACCACCGAAATTGCGATTCTGAAAACAGTGGGCCTGCAAGCTCAGCAGATTTCGATTTTATTCCTCGTGGAGTCGATTATGTTGGGGATTGGTGGGAGTCTGATCGGGATTCCGTTTGGCCTCGGCATTGCGTGGCTCTTCCAACCGGCGGGCGAATTCCTCTTTGCGCAGGAATTACAATGGGTGTTCGACCCGATGGTTAGCATCCGAGGTTTGGTGCTAGGCGTGGTCATTACCTCGATTTTTGGCTTATTGCCCACCTTGGTCGCGGGCCAGATTCGTCCCGGCAGTATTTTACGACCCAGCGAACTCCAACTCCCCCGCGCGGGTATTGTACAAATGGTCATGGCGTTGGCAATTATTTTTGTGGTGCTGGGTTTGGTGGCATGGTCGATTCTGGGGGATGGTATTAGCCCTGATCCCAATGGTGTTTGGGGCGTCATCATCTTTGGGCTAGCATTTGGCTTAGCTGTCGGGATTGGCGGGGCGGCAATTGGCAGTGGATTACCGCTCGTTCATCAAGATCCTGCCGAACTCAATGCGCGTGAACGACAAGGACGACGCATTTTGCTGGGATTAGGCCTCATCGTCCAAACCATTTTGCAAGGGATTCTCTTTTTCGCCCTTAATATTATCGTGGTTGTCATCATTTGGGCCGAACTGAGCAATCCAGCCATTTATGTGTGTATCGCGATAGCCTTCGTGATCGGACTGATTTTGAGCGCGTTGACCTATCGCAATCAACCCCAAGTCCCATTAGTTTTAGGGGCGGTCTTCTTCGGCTTTATCGGCGTGACTTTTGTGGGTACCCTTCTGGGCAGTATCTTCGGTTTATTGTTGTCTCTAACAGTGGGCGGCTTAACGGGTGATGTCTGGCGTTTTCTGGTCGACTTTGCGAGTAATATTATTCTGGTTGAGGTGGCCATTATCGGTATCGGTGTGATCATTGGCGTCTTGTGGCTGATTATTGCGCTGATTATTTATTTGCCGAGTTTCGGCATACCGGATATCAAGCTCTCCTTGCGTTCGTTATCTGAAAAGCGTAATCGTGTTTCGACGACCATTTTGGCCTTGGTGATCGGCGTAGTAGCCTTGAGTTTGGTGCTCATGTTAACGGATGCCATTCGCAAGCGCTTCTCCATTTCGCTCGAAGAACAAGCGGGGGGCAATGTCTTTATCTTTGTCCCACCCGGCGATGATTGGCAAGCAACCGCCGATAATTTGACGGATATTGTCAGCAACGCCGACGGGGTGCGCAGTTACAATATTGCCACGAATTACACGGTGGAATTCGTGACAGTCATCAAACCGGACGGCACGCGCCTCGACAAAGAAGATATTATTGCCAATGTGAATGCGGAACTCGCGCGGCAACATCGTCCAGAAGACCGTTTGAATGAATTGATTGATTATTCCCTCAATTTTGTTGATGGTCGAAGCGTTACGCAACCCGATGCGTTACCTAAACGTAATTTTCGCGGCGAGAATCGTCAGCTCACGCCCGAAGATGCGGGGCAACGCCGGATTGTCATCGTCGGCAATGAGGCCATGTTCTTCTCAGGGATTGAAGTGGGTGATCTATTGGTCTTTGATTTTCCCAACGCAGATAATCCCTATGGCACACCCGCGCGTTTGAAATTTGAGGTGGTCGGCATCACCGATGAACAAATTGGTGATCTGGGCAATGCAGGTACGAATGTGATCTATGCACCTTACGATTCATTCCTCGATTATCCGCCGGACGCGATGGGCGCGGTGGTTGATATTGAAGATTCTGAAATTCCGGCCTTACGCCAACAAGTGGGTAAGCAAGTGCCTGAAGCCTTTATTCTAGAAACAACCCTGTTGGATCAACTGTTTACCGAGATTATCAACCGCTTCATCACGTTGCCAATTATGGTCTCGATTCTGGCCATTTTTACCGCTGGCGTGGTGATTGCGAATTCGGTGGCCTTGAGTACGTTGGAACGTCAACGTGAAATCGGCATTATGAAGGCAATCGGCCTGCATCGTGAACGCGTGTTGGGCATGTTGCTTTTCGAGAATAGTTTGATGGGGTTGCTTGGCGGGATTATTGGCGTGGGGGCTTCGGTGCTCCTACTCATTTTCGTCTGGAAGTGGATTTTCGATGCAGATTTGAGTGATGCCATTCCCATTAGTATTGCGTTATTGCTGATGCTCGGCTGTATTGTGATTGCGTTGATTGCGTCAATTTTCAGCGCGTGGCGAGCGAGTGGCGAAAAACCCATGAATGTTTTGCGGTATGAGTAGCGCAGGACATCGGTGCGCCTCTTTTTTAAGTGCGGCTAAATCAATTAAAATCCACTGAAGGGATTTAGTTAGGCACGAACCAGCCGAGTCCATTTATTGGTCTGGCTTCAGCCTACCGCGCTACTGGCAAATGATACCGCTTTATTGGTGAGACAGGCCATTTATGGTTATTGCATAAATTGTGGGGAAAAAGATTTTGCCAAGGCTTAGCCCTACAGAAATGGGACAAACTGAAACCGAGTAGGGTGTGGACCTGCGTGTTTGCCCGTTTTTTGCCCATGTTAAATGACAATTACCATCAATCCGTAGTGGTTGCGCCACCCAGTCTAGTCAACCTTCGATAAAAAAGAACCGCCGCGCTCACTGGTGCCTCACGTGGCATGTATCGTTGCAAAATTTATTGCTACGGCTCTGGCTAAAAAAATGATATACTCAGGAACATCAGATTTTCTGTAAATGTGATTGCGAGGGAACATGCCAAAATCGCCCCATGACATGAGTGAGGCCGAAATTCGGCGACATTGCCGTGGCTTATTACGCGGTGCGGTAGACGAAGCGGCGCGCCTAAAACACAACTATATCGGCACGGAACACATTTTTAATGCAATGACGCGCACCACCAACGGTATCGTCAGCATGATCTTGGCCGAAAGTCGACTGGATCCACGTGAAGTGCGGGCTTCCATTCGCCATGAAGTTGGGCGGGGTGACAGTGAACATATTAACAGCGATGATCTCCCGCTGACGCCACGCACCTTCCGTCTGTTGGCCCAAAGTGTTTATCTCGCCGATGATTTAGAATTGCCAATCGTCACGGATGAACCATTCTTACTCGTTCTCTTTCAGGACGGCGAAGGCGTTCCCGTGCGTAAATTGCGCGAAATGGGCGTTGATGTTGACTATTGGATTAGCTATCTCATTCGTTTCTTGGATTTAGAATCCGAAATCGGCAACAACGAAGAACTCAGCGCGGAAGATTTCTACGATCCTTTTGAATCCTCGCCATTTGATGGCAACTTAGAAGACAGTTTCCGTTTTGATGGCGATGCCGCTCCCGAACCGAAGACGCCTTTATTAGACCGCTTCGGACGTGATTTGGTCCAACTCGCTGAAATGGGTCAAATCGGACGTGCCATTGGGCGTGACTCAGAAATTCGCGCCGTGGCTCGGACGTTAACGCGCACCAAGAAAAATAATCCGCTTCTTGTTGGTGATGCCGGGGTTGGGAAAACGGCCATTGTCGAAGGTTTGGCGTGGCAGATTGCCCATCATGAAGCCCCGAATCCTTTGCAAGACCGCCGCATTATTCAAATTGAAATCGGGACTCTCGTGGCTGGAACCAGTCTGCGCGGGCAATTTGAAGAACGTCTCAATAATATTGTGCTCGAAGCACGCAATAATCCCGAAATTATTTTGTTTATTGATGAAATCCACACGATTGTCGGCGCGGGCGACACCATTGATAGTAATCTCGACGCCGCCAATATTTTGAAACCGGCCTTAGCGCGGGGGGACATTGCCTGCATTGGGGCAACTACTTTTGAAGAATATCGGCGCGCCATTGCCAAAGATCCCGCCCTTGATCGCCGTTTCCGTACGGTCGATATTAAAGAACCCAGCATTGAAGATGCGTTAATCATTATTGAACAGGTCTATCCGCGTTTTGAAGATCACCACGACGTCAATATTTCACCGGAAGCTCGTGAAGCCGTGGTGCGCCTTTCGGCTAACTACTTGGTAGACCGTCGTTTGCCGGATAAAGCTTTGGACTTGCTGGATGAAGCGTGCGCGCGCGTGGTGATTCAAACCCATTCACCGGATGTGCCTTTAACCGATCGGCGGGATGTCACCGCCCAAACCGTCCATGCTGTTTTGAGCGAATGGACCGGCATTCCTATCAATGAACTGCAAGCCAGCGAACGTGAAAAATTCGCCAATATGGAAGATATTTTGCACGAGCGTATTCGCGGCCAAGAACATGCGGTTAAGGTAGTTGCGGATACCATCAAAACGCATCGAGCCGGCTTGAGTGCGCCCAATCGTCCGATGGGTGTTTTCCTATTCGTGGGTCCGAGCGGGGTAGGTAAAACGGAATTGGCCAAAGGTTTAGCAGAATTTGTTTTCGGCAACGAAAACGCTCTACTGCGCCTCGATATGTCTGAATTTCATGATGAACACACGGTCGCGCGCTTGATTGGTGCGCCACCCGGCTATAAAGGCACTGAACAGGGCGGTCAATTGACAGAAGCCCTCCGCCGCAATCCTTATTCAGTGGTGTTATTGGATGAGGTTGAAAAAGCCGCGCCACAAGTCTTTGATATTTTCTTGCAGGTCTTTGATGATGGCCGTTTGTCCGATTCACTCGGTGCGATGGTTGATGCCCGCCATGCTATCTGGATTATGACCAGCAATATTGGCACAGGTGATGTGGGCAAAGGCTTTGGTTTTGCGGCGAGCGAAGAGGACCGTTTGCCAGATTATTCCTTCCATATCAAGAAATTCTTCCGGCCCGAATTCCTCAATCGGGTAGATGAAATTGTCATCTTCAAATCTTTGAGCGAAACCGTGCTCGATGAAATTCTCGATATTGAGATGCGTGAAATTAAACATCGCTTGCATGAACAAGGCTTGGAAATTGAATTGACGCCTGCCGCGCGTGAACTTCTGCTCAAAGATGGGTATGACCCTGCCAATGGAGCGCGTCCCTTGCGCCGTGCGATTGAGCGTTTGGTGACGCGTCCGCTGTCGTCCGCCCTGATCGAGGAAGTCTATAAATCAGGCGATACGATTCGCGCGGTGGTGCGGGGCAATATGCTCATTTTTGAGGATATGCGCGACACCAAACCCACCAAAC
>JBNLCD010000256.1:0-7783 GCA_050303635.1 Anaerolineae bacterium | reverse complement strand
CTAAGAAAAAACAGGGTTTAGATAGTGAACTTATTGGACATTGGCGGCACACCGATAGCATGGCGGGTGGCGGTTTCAGCATGGTCACCGATACGCATTTGGTTTTAGATGGCCAAGGCAATGCCCAGCGCTATAGCCGCACGGTGAGTAGTTTTAGTGACAAGCAAAGCGGCGTGGAGCGTGGCAAATGGACGACAGACGGTAATGATTTGGTTGTCAATTTTGGACGTGGCAAAGAATACTATACATACGAGGTTTACTCGGATTCGCTCTATTTTCCGAATGAAGGTCATTTTCGTTTGTGGACACGGGTTTAGATAGATTAAAAGCAAAGACTTCTTCAAGCTTTTGTAAAAGCTTGACCAAAACTTTTATATTTTAAAGTTTTTTGGGTGATCGTCTAGGCAATGGCCTAAAGACCATTGTTAGGGTTTTAACAAGGTGGCTGATGAATTAATGGGGATTATGGCCCTCACCGCCTGCTCCCCTCACAGGCTCACAAGGGTAGTTTTTTTGTGGAAGATTATACAGACTGAGTGGCAAAATCGCTACGGATTGAAATCCATAGCTAAAAAGCAACGTCCTATAAATGGACTTCGCCTGTCGTTAGGCGTGTTTTGAAACCCATTCATAGGGTGATGATTTTTAGCCCCGAATTTATTCGAGGGCGGCTTACGGGCTAGAACCATTTGAGGACAAGCATTAAAAACCCACCCCTGTGAGAGATTGAGGGGTGAGGGCCAGTGCGGAATAACCTGTATTATTTGGTTAAAACACATCGAAAAAGATAAGCACTTATTGGATTTAAGAATCCCACCGAAGGCGACAGGGAGCATGGGTTTATGTTTAACAATTTATTGAATCGCGGCGGCTGTATGATTGGCATGCATCAAGGCGAATGGGAATATCTTGCCGACAAGAGCTGTGAGCAAAAACGCATTTGCACGGTCTGCGAAACGGAACAAACTCGCACCGAGCATCAAATGGGTGAATGGACCACAGATCCAAGCCAGCCTTGCACCCAAATGAGTACCTGTGAACGCTGTGGGACAACGGAAAGCGAAGTCACGCATACGTGGGACAAATGGGAATATGTCGCGGATGATAGCTGTACGGCGCATCAAGTGTGTAGCCAATGTGGAGCCAAATCCGAGGAAACCACTGAGCAACACGTCTGGGGCAAATGGGCCTATAATGAAGGCTATCGTTCGCCGTTGCGGACGTGTACGCGCTGTCAAACGCAAATGGTTAGCTTTGCAGTGGCCGCTGAAGTCGCCCCAGCTTCAACAACGCCATCGACCGAGGAATCAAATCCGGTGGTAAATGATATTTTGAGCAGTATTGACGCCTTGAATGCCCTGAGTGAAGCCAAAGACGGTGCAGTCGATGATGAAATGCAATCCGCCGTAGATGGTTTGGTCAGCCAACTCATCGGCGCGTTTAGCGCAGGCGAGAATGCGCAGACGGCAGAACCTGAACCAGCTCAAACTGAGGAAACAGCGACGGATTATGCCGAAGCCTTTGGCGCATTGATGCAGTCCTATCAAGATCAAATTGCGGGTGGGCAACTATCCGCCGAAGACCAAGCTAAATTTGGCAGTCTGCTCAGTGAACTCGGCGATGTTGTCACGGCTAAACCGGATGATATGCTGGGGATGCTGGAACGTTCCGGCAAAATGCGTGAACTGATGGGGCGTTTAGCGGATGCTTCGGATGAAAAAGTGCCGCATGATCTCAATACACGGCTCGGCGCAGTCACCAATTACTTCTTTATTTTGGATCGCCTGATCAAGAAAGAAGCGGCCAGTCCAAATTGGAGTTCGAGCGACCACGAAGATTTACAAAATCTGTTTAAGCGCGTTATTGATGCCAAAAATACGCTGGTGGGCTTAACCACAGATACCGATGCATATGCCCATGAGCGGCAAAATCTGCGCAAAGTGGCCTATGATGTGCGGCAATACTTTAATCGCCAGCATTTGGGTGTCGCTAAACCTATCTGGACCGCGACAGCTTTACCTGTGAATCCCAATCAAATTTATTTTGCTGGTCAAGCTAGTCACCGCAGTTTAATTGAAAGCATTTGTGAGGATCGTCAGCTTGACTTGTTAGCCGAACCTCAGCAAAAAGACCCTGCCCAAGCCCGTTGGGACCAAATTCGGGCCTGTCATGTGGCTGTTTTTGATATGACGCAATATGACCGTGAACAGGAAACGGATCTCACGTTGACCACGCAGGTGGCCGAAGTGGCATACGACATGGGGATTGCTTTTGTGCTCGGTAAACCGATGGTGGTGTTGGCTCAAGTTGAGCAAAATCTGCCCTTTGATATTGATATTGAGCCGGTCCGCCTCGCTAAGGATGCTAAAGCGCAAATCGGCCAAGCTTTAGATGATGCGCTCTACACTTTGCAACGGGGCGGTGGCGAAAGTTCTGTTAAAACAACCGTCAACTATTTACAGCAACGGTTTAGCGACCATCCGGATAGTATGGTGGGGACGCTCTTCAAGCAATTTGATGAGGATGTTCTGCGTAGTGCAGGCCAGACTCGACGGATTGTCGGCCAATTGCTGGCGCTGATTGGTGATGACGCACCGCAAATTATTAGTCCCACGTTTCCGCTGAGTTATCCAGATGAGAGTCAGTCCCGTTGTTTTCATGTGACGGCTTTTCGGGATTGGGCGAAACGGCCCTCGACCCTTATTGAAGCGGCTTGCCAAGCAAGTAACACGACTTATCGACGGGGTGACCAAGCTCTCGATCCAGATATTATTCGCTCTATCTGGGATGAAATTTGCGTAGCTACCCATATCGTGGTGGACTTAACCCATCTAAACGCGAATGCTGTACTGGAGATGGGGATGGCACATACTTTAGGGCGCAAAGTTTTGGCTATTAGCCAAGATCAGGATATTCATTTGTATTTCCGCTCGATTCAGAAATTGCGAATTCATCAATATGAAGTCGGGAATGCCGCTAGCGAACAGCAATTAAGCCAAATCTTGCAAAGCTTTTTAACGACATAAATCAAGGTTAGCTTATGAAATATTTTGGGTAGGGAGTTTTCTATTAGGCATCTCAATCGGTAAGCTAATGGTAAATAGACTACCCCTGCCGACTTCAGATTCAACCTGAATCGTACCAGAATGAAGCTCAATAATACGTTTGGCAACCACAAGTCCCAGACCAAACCCGGGTGTTTTATGGGCTGTATCTTGGCGATAGAAAAGCTCAAAAATATTCTCCACCGCTTCTTGCGGTATACCTTGGCCTGTATCCTGCACCACAATATGCACGTAGGTATTATCTTGAGATGTCTTGACGGTAATTGTCCCGCCTTTTTCAGTATATCGAATGGAGTTATTTAACAATTCCTGAATACCATATAACATCAGTTTTTTATCAACATTTAAATTGGGCAAGTCTTCGGCTAAATCCATTTGCAAGGTCAATTCATTTTCGCGAAACTCTTTTTCAGACTGTTTCTCCAAAAGTCCTATAAGATAATTAATATTCAGTTTTTCTAATTTAAAATCCGTTCTGTTGTCTAGACGAGTCAGCGTAACAAGGATATCCACTAAGCGAATCACGCGTTGAATTTGTTTTTCAATGATTTCAATTTTGGGCAACCCTTGCTTTGGCTCAGTGAGGCTTTTCAACAAATAAAGATTAGATTGCATAATCGTCAGCGGTGTTCGAAATTCATGGCGCGTTACTTCCACAAACTGACGTAAAAGGGCTAACCGTTCTTTCTCCAAAGCGACTTCAAAAGCGTGAGTTTCGGCTTCACGGCGTGCCGTAATATCTGTGAGCGAAAGAATAACTGCATGGGGTTGGGTCGTATTGTTATCGAGATACATCGGGTTTGAATTAATCATGAGCCATTTAGTATCTGACAGATCTGGCTTTTGAAAACCCATGACGGTATCTAAATATGATTTGCCTGTTTCAAAGCTTTGTTCAGACAGGAATTCGCCTTGCGGCAAAATGGAGCCGTCTTCACGAATAATATTCCATTTACGTCGGATAGTATCGGCTTTGAGTGTTTCAGATGAATCGAGGTCTAAAATATCGTGAACGGCTTTGTTGATCGGTTGAAATGTGCCAGAACCATCACTTAAAATAATGCCTTCCGATAGTGTGGCAATCATCGAATAATAACGATTTTCGCTTAACAAAAGCTGTTCATGTGCTTGTGCCCTTTCCATGTCAATCTTATTGATGAAATAAGCAGTCCACATCACCAATCCGCTAGCAATAAAAATATTAGCTAGAGTCATCATCGCAATGCCAAATTCAATATCGTACCAATCAGCGCGGTAGCCAAGCAAAGCGAGCCACGCTAAAAATAATGGCAAAAAAATTATGACAGGGAGAAGACGGCGTGCCATGTGTCCGCCCAGATAAATGGTATGAACTAAGGCCATAAGACCTTGATCGGGATAGAGGAATAATAAGATTCCGCCGAGTATTAAGAAATTGAGCGTGGTATGTAAAGCAATGGTTGAGAATGGTCCCACTGCATAAAGCGCGTGGACACTATAGATATAACCAGCCAAAGATAGCAACGCAATAAAAATGAGGCCAATTGACCAAATTTGGCCGATAACAATCCGGCGTTGTTTAAAAAATAGAAAGGCAAAACCACTAATCATAAATAAAATGGCAGTGGCATTCGACATACGCCCCGGTGGTGCTGAAGACTTAGCGTTGTCAGCTACGATAAGCTCATCAATTCCAATATTGATATGAAAAATATCTTCCACGAGACTAGAGAATGCAATAAAGATGACGACGCTTACAATAAAATAACTGGTGCGGGGCTGATTTTCAGCATAATGCAAACTGATGACCATACAGATGAAGCATAACGCAGTATTGAACTTCATCGTAGCTAAATTAGGAAGCAAATTCTTGAGAAAGTCGATATTCAAAAACCAGGCCAAGATAACTAACAAACTTGCAATAAAGACAATCGACAAAAAAAAGGTGGAAATCTGGTGGACGAATTTAATCAGCTTGGGATTGAATTGGTTACGTGTCATTTGTTTGAAAGGCTCCTCAATATAAAACCTTCTAACGCCTGAGTGGGAGATATTGAGCTTGGTTGTACGTCTCTTTTTGACGATTGCAAATAAATTGCGAGCTTCGCGCCGATGGCAAGACTCCACAATTTGTCATTTAAACTCAGATGCCGTACAACATCTGAACCCTATACCCTATTATTCAAAACCCTGATGTGCTGAAATCGACCTTAGGAGTGATACTCATTCCGAGTGCGGTGAATTACAGGTTTAACCCAACCTGAATCGAAATATATAATGGCGAATGAATAATCTATGCTTCTTAAGCTCCCCAAAGCCCACCTCAAGATAGATATATTCTTCTGTCTAACTACTTATCTTTACTTTTAACATAAAAAAAATATTTTGCCAATTGGAAACAAATGGTATTACATGATTAATTAAGATAACAAAAGGACGGGTAGATCCCGTCCCAATTCTCTGATGCATCTTAGGCTATGGGTGCTTCGCTCGTGATGAGATGTACTTGAATTAATTTGCTAAAATTTCACCGGCTGTAACGCGTTCAATTTGACCGTCGGTGGTGCGAATCAAGAGTGCGCCGTCGGCGTCTACGTCTTCAGCAACACCTTCGATAATGCCGCGTAATTCGGTTTTCATGCGCACGGATTTCCCGAGGGTATTTAGCCACTCCCGCCATGTATCGCGCAAAATATCGGTCTGCAAGCGTGCTTCCCACATATCTAACCGTTCTAAAATGCGGGTGATGAGATCGAGGCGGATGACTGGTTCAACGGTATGTTCGTGTAAGCTGGTGGCTATATCCGCCAACGGTGTGTCCGCAAAATCGACGGTGACGTTGGCCCCGATGCCGAGAACCACCGCCTGTAAATCGTTGCCATACCAGATGGCCTCAACCAGAATACCGGCTAATTTTTTGGAACCAATCATGACATCGTTCGGCCATTTTAAAGACACCTCGTCGGCGAGTGTATCCGGTAACACGTCGCGGACTGTTTCCGCTACAGCCAAACCAGCCATCATTGTGATGCGGTGCATGTGTTTTGGCTCGAGATTGATGCGCAAAATGACACTCATGGCAATGGCTTGGTTGGCGGGGGTAATCCATTCACGCGCTAACCGCCCCCGTCCCCCGATTTGTGAATTTGCAATGACCACCGTGCCCGTTGGAATATAAGGGTTTGCCATTTGCCAATCACGCGCCAGATCATTTGTACTGCCGACTTGCTCATAATAGCGAAACGGTCGCCCGTCGAGGGCATCCGCGAGTATGTTGTAATTTAAAATGTCTTGGCGTGATTTTGTCATTTTCATTCATTTCTCCCCTGTTTTGTCGGCTATCTTAGTCCGTAATTTGGACGGAAAGTTGATACGATTTGTCGGCAATGAGTGACCATACGGTGATCTGCCATTCACCCATAATTTCTCCCATAATGAGATGAATTTTGTCGGCGTAGTGGGCTTGCGCAATATCCGTTTGCGATGGCATTAGTGGCCCGGTTGGATGGCTATGGTATACGCCTAGCCAGTCAATTTCACGCCGTTGCCATGCATAGTACGTTTGAATAAACGGCTCTGGATCAAATTGATAAGCATGGCCGGGTTGTTGGGCGATATTGGGTAATGCTTGCCAAGCTGTGATACTTACCACTGAGGATGGAGTTATTCCACCGAGCATCCCACACACTTCAATTTCAGGTGTTTTTTGCGCATGTTCCAGTAGATTCTGAACGATTGCATAAGAGATTTCGACTGAGTGTCGCATTACATTGATTGGACAATGACAAACACAACGACCAAAACAATATAAAGGACAAAACCAGATACAACAAGCATGGCACAATTGCGTACACAGCCCCACGGGGTAAGCGTTGAAGCGGTTGTTCCAATAAGATCTTCTAAAATTTCAGCCATTTTAACTCACACTTTCTCCGGTGCATCAATCATCTTCGAAGGATTCGTTGATACTGAAATATATTCTAAATTCACTGCCGACATTGAGTTCACTTTCCACCTCAATGGTGGCATTATGCAAATTCAAAATCTCACGCACAATGGATAAACCTAGACCGGTGCCATCGGCGACGTTCGATGTTTTGGAACCACGGAAGAAACGATCAAAAATACGATCTTTCTCCTCGGGTGGGATTCCAATACCCGTATCTCTAACCACAATGACGATGTGGTTGTTTTCGCGGAATGTTTTAATCCAAACATACCCACCTACCGGAGTATAGTTTAAGGCATTGGCCACCAGATTGACAATTACGCGTTGCAATTGAGCGACGTCAACATGGACCAGCGGCAAGCCATCACCTAACTCACTGTGCAATTGTATCTGTTTTTTGTTAGCGAGATCAGACTGACTGACCACCACATTTTTGACAATCAAATTCACTTGAGATGCCTCGGGTGTGAAGCTAATAACCCGCCGGTCAAGGCGCGAGACCACCAATAAATCTTCCACCAAAGCATTTAGTCGTTCGATTTGTTGTTCTAAAACCGGCAAGTGGCGCTCTAATTCTTGCGGTTGGGCCTTAATCAGATAAGTCTTCAAGGTCATAATTGCAAGCGGGTTACTTAAATCATGGGCGGCATCGGCGATGAACTGTGTCTTCATGTCATCTAGCTTGCGTTGTTCAGAAATATCCCGCAAAACGGCGACATACACATCCTCAGCCTCGGTATTAACACTCACAACCACCATATCAACATCTAACGAGTTGGTGGATTTAGTT
>JBNLCD010000255.1:0-7793 GCA_050303635.1 Anaerolineae bacterium | reverse complement strand
CGTCATGGCAAATTCATCATAATAGTAGGTATTGAAGGCAAAATTGAAGCCGATAATCCGTTGCGGATCATTGAAGTGAATGGTCAGCGTGGAATAACAACCGCGCAAAACATTGTGTTCCAGCGTGCGTGGCCATAATCCAGTCGTGTCGATATTACGCACGACCCAATCTTGACCGTAGAATTGAACCCCTTCGCGGGAAAGTTGATTGACGGGTGTACCGCTCGTGAAATCTTCGAAGTTACTATAATACGCGGACGTTGAGCCTTGGGTTGTGGTAAGTAACCCGAAGGCAATGATCAACAAAACTAAATAGCGTCGCATGGTGCATTGCTCCTCATCTTTCATCCAACCGAAACTCACACGAATGATGGTGAGGAAGGGAGCTGACCGTGGACTGGTTTATTAAATACAGCCCTGTTTAAGTTGTGCTGACACAGGGCTAACCAGCCCCGGCTTGACTCGATTCATTTTCAATATAGCACAAAAGCCCCGGCCATTGCATGACGGTCAGCCACTTATCAGGTAAGCACCGTGCCGGCAAGGCTTTAGGTTTTTGTAAAAGTCGCGATAAGCTTGCATCTTAGTAGGGCATGGGCTAAGCTAGGCGTGGCATTCTCGTCTTGACTATCTTTAGTCCCCCCTCCATTTGAAATTTTAATCGCCTGCTAAATTTTGTTTTTGCATGGAAAATCCAACAGGATCATGCAAATCTGTAGAGGAGTCTCCAAATTTTATGATAGGTAACCGTTACACAATTGATAAAGAAATCGGTATGGGCGGTATGGGAATTGTCTTTTTGGGTACAGATATTGAAACACAAGAACCTGTTGCCATCAAACGCCTCAATAAAAGCTTGTCATCCGGGGCTAATACAGATTTACTTGAGCGTTTTAGACGAGAAGGTGAAGCCTTACGCCAACTGAATCATCCCAATATCGTTAAAATGTTAGATGCTTTTCATGATGATGGCGAAGACTATTTAATTCTGGAATATGTATCGGGCGGCGAACTCAATGCACTCCTAAAGGGCGATTTTCTCCCGATCAAACAGATTCTAAATATCGCGTTAGACCTTGCGGATGCGCTTACACGGGCACACCGCCTTGATATTATCCATCGTGACATCAAACCCGCCAATGTGCTTATGGCCGAAGATGGGACGCCGCGGCTCACAGATTTTGGGATTGCGCGGTTAGGCGGCAAAGAACGGGTTACGGCCACCAATGATATTTTTGGCACCATTCCGTATATGCCCCCCGAAGCGTTAACCGGTGAAGAAATTGATGCCCGCGCTGATATTTGGGCGTTTGGCATCATGCTCTATGAAATGCTAACCTATCGCCTGCCCTTCAATGGCAAGTCACTGCCCGAAATCGTGACGTGCATCTTGCAAGAAATGCCGCCCGATCTGGAAGCAATCCGCTCGGATATCCCGGTTGCCTTCGCGGATCTGATTTATCGTATGTTGCAAAAAGATCCCAATGCGCGTATCCCTTCGGTTAGGCTTGTCGGGGCAGAAATTGAAGCTATTTTGCAAGGCCGTGTTTCTAGTACAAGCTCCGTCGCTGTCGCCAGCGCTGAATTAGAACCGCGCTTCAATAATCAATCCACTGAACTCATAAAAATCACGACCAGTCATAATTTACCCGCGCTAGCAACGCCATTTGTGGGACGGGCTACCGAATTAAGTGATATTGACCGTGCCCTGACGGATACAACTGTTCGTCTGGTAACACTTGTTTCACCCGGTGGCATGGGAAAAACACGTTTAGCTATTGAAGCCGCGCGTCGTCAACTAAATCATTTTAAGGACGGCGTTTATTTTGTTGAACTTGCCCCCTTAAACAATAGTAACCAGATTTATCCGGCCATTGGCGAAGTTTTACACTATCAATTTCAAGAAGATGGTCGGTCTGAAGCCATTCAGGTGCTTGAATATCTTAATAATAAGTCGCTGTTACTGGTGATTGATAATTGGGAGCATGTCATAGACGGCGCAGGCGTAGTCTCAGAGATCTTGAATGCCGCGCCTCACGTCAATGTACTGGCAACTTCAAGACAACGTCTCAGTCAAGCCGGCGAAAGTGTGTTTAATATTGGAGGTCTTACGGTTTCCGCTTGGGAAACGATTGAAGAGGCCATGCAGGATGCCTCCATGCAACTCTTCGTCAACAGTGCTAAACGGAGTTTACACGATTTCGAAGTCACCCCAGAAAATCTACCCGCCATTACCCATATCTGCCAGCTTGTGCAGGGGATGCCCCTCGCGATTGAGATGGCATCAGCGTGGCTGACCATGTTGAGTATTGAAGAAATTGCAGATGAAATTGATCATAGCATTGATTTCTTAGAAGCAACTTCCGATGTATATGAAGCACGCCAAAAAAGCATTCGGGCTGTTTTTGATTATTCTTGGCAACAGATGACCGACTCTGAACGAGATGTATTTGCCAAAATTAGCGTCTTTAAAGATGGGTTTACCCGACATGCGGTCCAAAAAGTGACGCAGGCTTCGCTTCGCGATTTGATGTCCTTAGCGAATAAATCGATGTTGCAACGCGATAATATTACAGGCCGCTATTCGATTCATGAATTGTTGCGGCAATATGGTGCTGAGAAACTTGCATCTTTGAATACAGCCGATGCTGAGATCAAATTAGCTCATGCGACCTATTTTGCCAATTATACCGAGGATCAATGGGGAAAATTTACTTCCGCCGATGATCTTATTAGTGCCAAAGAAATGACTGCAGATATCGAAAATATTCGGACAGCATGGCAATATTGGGTCCATCAACAAAAACCCACCGAACTTGCTAAATTTGTGAATAGCATATGGGCATTGTATGAAACAAAAGGATGGTATCAACAAGCCATCAAACTCTATCAAGCGGGTATTGATAGCCTAGCTCAAGACACTGCTGAGACAAGCATCTATGTGTTGAATTACCTCAAGGGGGCCCAAGCCTGGTTTAAGGCTTTGATTGGTTTACCTCTTGAAGGCATAGCCTATGGGCAAGCGAGTATTTCAGTTTTAGAGAATTCACCCCTCCGCCATCAATTATTTGTCCCTTTATCGGGTTTAAACCTATCGTCGATTTTTGTCAATCGGGTTGATCTGGTTGTCCCCACAGCTGAACTCATGGATACGGTCGCCTCGGAAAACAATCACGAATGGGAAAAGGGCATGGCGGCTGTATGGCAGAGTTATGGCCACTTGGGATTGACCAATAGTCAACTATCCGAAGAATTAGGCCAAAAAGCATCGGTGATTATGGATGCGCTGGATAATACCTTTGGTAAAGCCGTGGTCCACGGCATCATTCTAGGTGGGACGGCGATGGCTACACAAAATCTGCCCAAAGCCAAGGAACATTATTTATGCGGATTAGAAGCCGCTGAAAAACTAGATTATCGACGCGGTTTGCAAATCATCACCGATAATTTAGGTTTTATTGCCTTAGTTGAACAAGATGTTGAGTTAGCTCATCAATATTTCTTGCGCAGTTTAAAAATTTCGCGACAAAGTGGCCAAATTCGTGAAATGCTCGGTAGTTTACGTGATATTGCGCAGGTCAACATGGCCCATGGCAATTTAGAAATAGCGCTTAAACAAATTTCGGTTATTCTCCATCATGAAGCCAGTGTCCAAAACTCGCTATTTCACCCCATCAGCATCCGTGAAGAAGCAGAAGGCTCACGGGATAAACTTGAAGCCATGCTGGCCACTGAAGTCTATCAACGTGTTTGGGAACAAGGCCGGACCATTTTACTAGAAGATGCCGCGCAGGAAGCGTTACGGAAATAAATAGAAAGCCGTCAGGTTTTACATACCAATTATGGATTAGCGGCGATGTGACCGAGTGCGCCCAAAGGTTGGCAATTAGCTGATTCTGCGCTACATTTGTATGATAAAACAAACTTAGTGCGTCAGGTTAAGTAAGGCTAGCTGATGGTTGCCCAATGCTTAGGGAACAGCGCTTGCCTGAAAATGAGATTTGTCGTTAAACTTAGACTAAACATCGAAATCATTGCAGAAAGTGGTTATGGGTATGGCACAAAAATCGTTGAAATGGGGACGTTGGCTAGTCGTCTTAATTGTTCTGGCCTTTGTGGTAACAGCTTTACCGAAAAATACGGAAGCTCAAGGTGGCGGCCAAACACATGTCGTCGCCGAAGGTGAAAATCTCTTCCGGATTGCGTTGCGCTATGGGACCTCCGTGGATGCGGTGGCCGCCGCCAATGGTATTACTGATCCGACACGCATCTATGTGGGGCAAACATTGACCATTCCAGATGGCAGTGCACCCGCCACAACAACCTCGGTTGATGAAGGTGTTACAACCACTGAAACTACCACGGAACCCGTCGCTGAAGTTCCGGCTGAACCCGCTGACGCGCCAATTTATCATATTGTGCAAAGCGGGCAAACCTTGGCCAGTATTGGCCGCCAATATGGTGTCACTTGGGCGCAACTCTCGGAGTGGAACAATATTGTTGATGCCAACACCATTTATGCGGGACAACGCTTAGTCGTCAATACGTCGGCCGCACCTGCCGCCGCCGTTGCTGGCCCGACCATTACGGAAGCCCAACCTGCCCAAACAACGACTACAGCCGAAACCACCACGCCCGCGGAAGTGCCTGTTTCAGGGACCCATACCGTGCAAGCGGGTGAACGTTTAGCCAGTATCGCACGCATTTATGGCATTAGCTGGACATCCATTGCCGCCGTCAATAACATCACCAACCCCAACACTATTTATGTGGGGCAAGTGTTGCAAATTCCGTCCGCCGATGTCAGTCCGGGCACCTATTTGGCCCCGACCTATGGCGTGCCGTCTGCGCCGGCCCCAACAGCCAGTACGGGCAAAGAAATTATCGTGAAGTTGAACGAGCAACGTGTCTATGCTTATGAAAATGGGCAATTGCTTCGCGCCGTTACAGTTTCTACCGGTTTACCCGGTACACCCACTGTCACCGGTAACTATCGCGTTTATTGGAAACTTTCATCGCAAACCATGTCGGGCCCCGGCTATTATCTGCCCGGTGTACCGTATGTGATGTACTTCTATCAAGATTACGCTCTACATGGCACCTACTGGCACAGTAATTTTGGCCAGCCGATGAGTCATGGTTGCGTGAACTTGCCAACACCTGATGCCCAGTGGTTATTCTCATGGGCCGAAATTGGAACGCCGGTTAACGTTTCTTACTAAACTTGACCGCCGGCCTAAATCATTTGAAAATAAAAAAGCTCCCTCATTTTGGGGGAGTTTTTTTGTCGGGTTAAATGTCGCAACCGGAACTTATTTTTTGTCCTGAGACAGCATCATTTCGACGAGTTCATCCGCATTGGCGGAGACATGAATGCGCGCCAACGGTTCTTCGGGACTAAACCCTTCTTGGACGGTGTGTTCCAAAAAGGTAATCATCGGGTCGAAGAAATTATTGGTATTCAAGAGACCGATGGGCTTTTTGTGCAGACCAATGCTGGACCAGCAAATAATCTCCATAATCTCATCTAGCGTGCCATAACCACCCGGCATGGCAATAAAGCCATCGGCTAAACTGGCCATTTTCGCTTTGCGCTTATGCATGGTCCCGACAATATGGATTTTCTTCAGGGTATGATCTTTGGGGATACGATCTGAGAACATGGTAGGCACCACGCCTGTTGCATGACCGCCAGCTTCATAAATTG
Source organism: Anaerolineae bacterium (assembly GCA_050303635.1). Lineage (GTDB taxonomy): Bacteria > Chloroflexota > Anaerolineae > Aggregatilineales > J027 > JAKEEQ01. The sequence continues at coordinate 2,086 of JBNLCD010000255.1, read as the reverse complement.
CATCGGCCACTGTGCGCATCAGACCAACTTGCGATCCGCCAAATACCAATTCTAAATCATGTTGAGCCAGCGATTGCCCAAGTTGACGCGCGCCTTCTGTATATGCCCCATTCGCGCCGTCGCGGGAGCCGCAATATACACAAATTCGTTTCATGCTAAACCTCACTTCAAATTACCAAGATTCCATTATAAACCAAAACGTACCCTTTCCGAATGTTGCCTCTGGGAAATCGTCATGCTAAAGTGATGCTTGGAAATTAGATCAACCTAGGATTTTGCTCAAGATGCCCAAATTTTTGCGCGTTACACTCTTAATATTAATCGCCGCCCTCGTCATGAGCGCCTGCACAGAAGACCCCGAAAAACAAGAAGGTCAGGTGCGCGGGCGAATTTTAGTGGATGGTGAAGAACGCACCTTTATTTATAGTCAGCCGATTTCGGTGCAAGAGGTGTTGCGCCTCGAAAATATTATTTTGAGCGATTTGGATGATGTGTCGCCATTTTTGCGCACGCAGGTCCAAGACGGGGAAGTTATCACCGTTGTCCGCGTGACGGAAAGTACCGATTGTCACGACGAAGTTTTGCCCTTTGATGAAGAACGCTTGCCCCGCACCAATTTGGAACCCGGTCAAGAAATTATTGCCGAACAAGGGGTAAATGGTCGCGTCCAAGTCTGTGATTTGGTCACCTATCGTGACGGCATTGAATCGGTCCGCAATCAACAAAGTCGCACCGTTATTCAAGAAGCCCAAGATGCCGTTATTTATTACGGCGTCAATGATACGCTCGATCCAGTAACCATTGATGGCACAATTGCTTATATTTCCGGCGGTCAAGCTTGGGTGATGGAAACTAGCAACTCAGCACGGCGTCCGCTCACTATTCCCGGTGATTTGGATGGGCGTGTGTTTGAGCTCTCACCCGATGGCCGTCAATTGTTGTATACCATTCACACCACAAATCCAGATGACCCCGAATTCTCCAACGAATTATGGCTCATGACCGATTTATTCACAGGCAATGTGGTCAAACTTCAGCAAATTGATATTTTGAATGCCTATTGGGTGCCCGGACGTATCAACACGTATGCGTATACAAGCGCTACCGCCGAAAGTGGTGGTTTGCTCGGCTGGACGGCCTTTAACGATTTATGGTTAGTCGAAATTGATTCCCGCAGTGGCGCAATTCTCAATATCGAAAATATTATTTCGGAGAATGTGGTGGGCACTTTTGCTTCATGGGGTACGCAGTTTGAATGGTCGCCGGATGGCACCAATATTGCTTATTCCAAGGCGGACGGCGTGGGCTTGGTCGATTTTGAAGCACAAGATTTCGGCACCTTTGTCTTGAACTATCCGTTTTTCAATTTTGCAACCTCAAAAAATTGGGTGTGGGAACCGGAAATGTCATGGTCGGAAGATGGCCAATGGGTGACGACCACGGTCCACGGTCCACCGTATGGCTCCGAAGCACCCGGCGATAGTGTGGTGTTTAATGTAGCCATTTTTAAAGTGGGTGACGCAGAAAATCCGCTTATTCTGGATTCATTTATCGAACGGGCGGGCATCTGGGCCAACCCAACATTTTCACCCGTACGCGCTGATGGTTCGGTGAGTATTGCTTATTTGCAAGCGCGGACGCCGCTCAATAGTGTCGGCACCGCTTATGATTTGGTGGTGATGGATCGGGACGGCAGTAACAAAGTCACCCTTTTCCCCCCACGTGGTCAAGACGAAATGCGTCCCACCACATTCAACGGTCAATTCTTGTGGAGTCCCGATGGGATGCATATTGCCATTATCAATCAAGGCGATATCTGGTTGGTGGATACAGCCACAGGTTTGGCCCAACAACTCACAAATGACGGCGAAGTGAGCATTATTCGTTGGGTGGAGTAATGCTAATTTATTTCCAAAATGACACCTGTTGAGCCACGGTAATGAAATTTAACAATTAAATGTGGGTTATGTTTTGAGTACCCCCTTCGGCCTACAGCCACCTCTTCTGAACACAGGGGAGGCTGGATTGCGCGGGCTTCATTCTCACCCATGTATGGGGGAGATGGCGCGTTAGCGACAGAGGGGGT
>JBNLCD010000254.1:0-7810 GCA_050303635.1 Anaerolineae bacterium | reverse complement strand
TTGCATAATTATCTAGTTTGGTTGCACGGGCATTCACGACGACAATATCAGCACCCCGGTCACCGGCAACTTTCGTGCGCAGGAACCAGATTGGTGCGGTTTCTTCGAGATCGCTGGCCACAACCACAATGGTTGTACCCTTGCCCATATCAGTGAAGTTAGTACCCTTGGCGACGCCGACTTGAGCAATCGCTTCGGCACCACTCATCGTTGCGGGGAAGATACCGAGTTGACCACCACCCAATGCTTCAACAAGTTTGCGGAGTTCCCACAAATCTTCGTTGGAGAGATTAGGACCGGCAATCGCGCCGACTGTCTTACCGTCAGATAAATGCTTGGCGGTAACTTCGAGCATATGGTTCCATTCGCTCTCAACCAAGCGATCACCAACACGGACGAGTGGGTGTTTGAGGCGATTTTCATTCAAAGTGTAGTGATGACCAAAACGGGTCTTGTCAGAAATCCAAATTTCATTGACATATTCGTTTTGACGTGGCATCACGCGTTTAATCTTAACCAAACCACCTGAGTCGCGGTCAAGACGGGTGCTCAAACTAATATTGGCACCTTCAGGACCGTAGGGGTCAATGCTGGGGATTTCTTTCAATTCCCACGGACGCGCCCCAAAACGGAAGTCAGCGGTGGTTAATGCACCGACCGGACAAATATCGGTGGTGTTACCGCTGAAATAGGTGTCAAAGGGTGTTTCTGAGATCGTGACAATCTGCAATTTACGGCCACGTTCGTGGAAACCCAGAACCGGATCACCCACGACTTCATCACAGAAACGAACACACCGTGCACATTGAATACAACGTTCACGGTCAAGATAAACCAGTTCACCTAAGGGAACATGCTTATCCAGCTTGAGTTTGTCTTCGAAGTGGAAGCGTGATTCTTGGGGGCCATGCCGCATTGTGAGATTTTGCAACGGACATTCACCACCTTTGTCACAAATCGGACAATCGAGTGGGTGACTGGTCAACAAGAACTCAACAATATTGTCACGGCCTTCAATGACTTCGGGTGTATTGGTCTTAACGACCATGCCGTCGGCAACTTGTTGGGTACAGGCAGTTTGCAATTTGGGGAACCAACGAACTTGTGGCTCACCATTGTCGTCTGTCATAACTTCGCCAGTGGCGCGGTCTTTTTGGACAAAACCCATTTCGACAAGGCACATCCGGCACATGCCAACAGGCTCCATCTTCGGATGGTAGCAGAAGACCGGAATATCCTCATCAGCGTGGAACTTTGCCACATCAACAAGATTCGCGCCTTTAGGCACTTCATATGCTTGGTCGTCAATATATATAGTGACTGTATCGCTCATAAATAGATTTTCCCTCATGTGACCTTGCTAAAGGCGGTCATCAGGATATTTTATTATTGCCAATGTTTATGGATACCTCTCATTTATAGCGAGAGATATTTTCTACGACTACTGTGCTAAGCGAAGCAGAGTTTCTGCGCGATCAATAACCGCTTGTTCACGATATTCCCACGGACTTTGATTGCGTTCTAATTCAGCAAGTTCAATGGCTTTTACTAAATCCGGCAGAGCTTGCTGAGTCTGCTCCAATTTCAACCAAAATTCACCACGCAACAAATAATTTATAGCGGCATCTGGATAGGCATCGATATTGCGATTCAGACGGACTAATTCTTGAGCGACGGCTTGTTTGGCTGGTGTACTCATTAAACGGGTTCACCCTTAGCTAAATATGCTTCATATTCGTTGCGGAAGTGCTTAATCGTACCCAAAATTGGGTTAATCGCAAAATCATTCAAAGCACACAAGCTCTTACCAGCCATTTGGGTGGCGACAGTGTGCAACCGTTCCAAATCGTCGGCTGTACCTTCACCTTCAACCACACGGCGGATCAAATTCCAGAGCCAGTATGTACCTTCACGGCAGGGGGTACATTTCCCACAACTTTCATGCTTGAAGAATTGCATCATCTTATAAGCCGCCCAGACCATATCGGTGTCTTCATCCATAAAGATGAATGAAGCAGACCCTAAAGTTGTGCCCAAAGAAGCAACCGATTCATAAGTCATGGGTGTATTGAGCATTTCTTCGTTGACCGGAATCACTGGACCAGAAGCACCAGAAGGTAAAAGCGCTTTAAGCTTCTTGCCGTCTTTACCGCCGCCAGCCATTTCAATGATTTCGCCAAAGGTTGTGCCCAAGGGAACTTCATAATTACCCGGTTTTTCAATATGGCCGCTCATGCAGATAATTTTGTTACCCGGACTTTCGGGGGTACCAATTTCTTTATAAGCATCTGCGCCATTGTTGATAATCCACGGCACATTCGCCAAGGTTTCAACATTATTGACGACGGTAGGTTCATAATATAAACCACCACCGACTTGAGCCGGGAAAGGCGGGCGAACACGTGGTTGGCCCAGCAAACCTTGTAAACTGTTCAAGAGTGCTGTTTCTTCACCACAGATATAAGCCCCTGCCCCCAGATGGACATAAATGGGACAGTTCCAGCCAGAGCCCTGAACATCATCGCCACAGAGATTATTCTTTTCCATCTCAGCGGCACAATCTTCAAGATTATGAGCCAAATCCCAGAATTCACCCCGACAGTAGATATAGACTGCCGAAGCTTGAATAGCATAGGCACAAATCATTGCACCTTCTAAAACTTGATAGGGATTTTTCTCTAGCAGTTGACGATCTTTAAAAGTCCCCGGTTCACTTTCATCCGCATTCACGGTGACATATTTAGTCGGGTAGTCTTTGGGAATAAAGCTCCATTTGCGGCCAGCATTAAAGCCAGCGCCGCCGCGTCCCCGCAGATTTGAGTCAATGACTTCTTGAATTACATCGTCAGGCCTGCCAGCTTTAACGACCTTCTTAAGGGCATCAAAACCGCCATTTTTGGCATAAACATCGAATTCCCCAATATTGGGGATGTCGACATCACGAAGCAAAATGTGTTCAGCCATAAATTAATTCCTATACTGTTGCGCGAGCATCGTCGTCTAGTTCGTCGTCAGGGCCATAGCTTGTCAACCAGCCGAGGGTTGCACTCACCAAAATAAGGGCATAACCGCCCGCGGTCATCAATGGGCCACCCGTTAAACCAGTTGACCCGGCATAGACTATTCCGTAAAAACCAATCCCCATCAAAATTGCAAAAAGTGATGGATGATTGAGTATACCGAGAAGCAAAATAGTAACAGCGCCGAGTGGGATAGTGCCATAAATGACAAAATCTAATAAACGGCGCATTTCATAACCTTGGGGTCGTTCAACTTCCCGACCATCGGGCGTATCATCCCCAGTGGCTAATTGCCAGTGAGAAACGATGTCCCACGGTGATGCGTTGACATAGTCTGCTTTCCAAGGGCCTTCTTTTAAAGCAAAAATAACAATCAGGAAACCAATGACAACCATCGGCAACGAACCCAAATTTACCCGGAAAACCGGTTGGGTAACTCTGGCATAGGTAGCAGATTCGCGTTCGGTTTCACGTATCATTATGCTTTACTCGTCCTCAGAATTGGCCGCTTCGGCCCGCAATTGTTCAATGAGCTCTTTCATTTTTTCCATATCAAGATTTTCGTGATAGTGGAAATTGCATTGAAGCATTGGTGCATTATCACAGGCCGCTAAGCACATGACGTGTTCAACGGTAAACAAGCCATCTTCAGTGGTACCGCCTTCTTCAACGCCCAAATATTCTTTGAGGTCAGCGTGAAATTGGTCAGCGCCACGCAAAGCACAAGGCAGATCGGTGCAAACTTGCAACCAATATTTACCCTTGGACTTTTCAGAATACATGGTGTAGAAACCCGCGATACTTTTGACTTGTGTCGGATCCATATCGCACAAATCAGCGACTTCACGCAAGGCTTCTTCTGGCAACCAACCATATTCTTCTTGGGCGATATAGAGAAGCGGCATCACAGCGGAGCGCTTATCGCGATATTTTTTAAAGGTTTTTTCAATTCGTTCTGCGTATTTTTCTTTCAGCAACGCAATTACTCCTAACGGTCACATCCGCCGAGAACAATATCAATACTACCGATAATCGCGACCAAGTCAGCCAAGAGATGACCCTTCGCCATCTTCCGTAAAGCGCCTATATGAATAAATGACCGCTCACGGAAGTGAACGCGCATCGGATTGGGTGTGCCATCGCTGGCTAAGAAGCAACCAAGTTCACCACGGGGACCTTCAATGGGCATATAAACTTCACCCTTGGGCGGCTTGAAGCCTTCGGTCCATAATTTGAAGTGGTGAATAACCGCTTCCATACTACGGCCAAGATCGGCACGCGGTGGCGGTGCATACTTGCGATTTTCGGACCGGACTGGACCCTTCGGCAACTTATCCATGGCTTGCTTAATAATCCGCAAACTTTGACGCATTTCTTCCATGCGTAAGAGATAGCGATCATAAACATCACCATGTTGACCGACTGGAACGTCAAATTCAAAGTGGTCATAGGATGAATAGGGTGCCGATTTGCGGATATCATAATTGATACCGGAAGCACGTAAGGTCGGACCAGCCAAACCATAGGAAATTGCTTCGTCAGCCGACATGAAACCAATACCTTGAGTCCGATCAATGAATATCGGATTGTTGGTCAAAATAGCTTCATAGTCATCAATTTTCGCGGGGAAGGTATCTAGAACATTTTGAACTGCGGCGGGGAAATCATCAGGAATATCACGCCATAAGCCACCGGGACGGAAATAGGTACTCATCATCCGTTGTCCAGAGACCATTTCAAAAATATCTAACAAAACTTCACGTTCACGGAAGCAATACGTCATGGTACTGGTTACACCAAGGTCAAGACCGTGGATACCCAACCAGACCAAATGGCTATTAATACGGGTTAACTCGGCTAAAATAACACGAATATATTGAGCGCGGAGCGGTACATCTAAATCAGCAAGTTTCTCAATGGCCAGATTGTAAACCAAACCATTCCCCATCGGGTTGAGATAATCCATGCGATCAGTCATCACAATAGATTTCTCGTAGGTTTTGGATTCCATATTCTTTTCAATGCCTGTGTGGAGGAAACCCACATCCGGCATACAAGTTAAGATTTCTTCGCCTTCGAGCTCCAATAGCAAACGTAACACCCCATGTGTACTGGGATGTTGGGGACCCATGTTCAAAAGCATGGATTCACCCGTAAATGCTTTTTCGGTGACTAACCCTTTAAGGTCATCCACCGAACCTTGCCATTCGGAAAAATCGCCAAGCGCAATATCGCGGGGTTGATCTGATGAAGTCATAAGTGTTTGCCCTGCTCCTTTGTCCTAGCGTTTTGCGGAGGGTTTGTGCTTTTGCACTTCGTCATAATTAAATGAGAATTGGACGGTTTCATAACCCAATGGATAATCCCGACGTTGCGGGTGACCGTCCCAATCATCTGGCATCAAAATGCGGCGTAAATCAGGATGTTTGGCGAATTCAACGCCAAACATATCGTAGGCTTCGCGTTCTTCCCAATTCGCACTTTCCCAAATCCCAGTTACGCTGGGTACAGCGGGATCACCATCTGTCCAACGCACCTTGAGACGCAAACGGCGGGTGCTAGTCAAAGAAAGCAAATGATAGCAAACGCCAATGCGGGGTTCTTCGGGATAATAATCAATACCAGAAATATCAGAGAGGTAGTTATATTCAAGCCCGGGTGTTGACCGGACGAATTCGGCTACTTCAACAATTTTATCAGCGGCGACAACTAAAGTCTGTTCACCGCGAAATTCTTCCACCCCGATAATCACATCATCGCCAAAATGTTCTTTGGTAGTTGCGATGGGGTCTAAATTCTTAGTCATAATTTGCGGTCACTCCTGTGCTTATGACGCCCAATCGGACCAGTGCATTTCTTTGATTTTTTCGTGCAAGGTCAAAATACCGTGAATGAGTTGTTCAGGACGGGGTGGGCACCCAGCGACATAAACATCAACCGGTACAATTTCATCAACCCCCTGCACAACTGCATAGTTATTGAATACGCCCCCGCAAGAACTGCAGTCGCCCATGGCAATGACCCATTTCGGATCAGGCATTTGATCATAGAGTTGGCGTAAAACGGGTGCCATCTTACGAGTTACCCGACCAGCAACAATCATCAAATCACTTTGGCGTGGGCTAGGACGCATTAATTCCATCCCAAAACGGGATGCATCGTAGACAGGTGCTTGAGAACTCATCATTTCGATCGCGCAACAAGCCAGACCGAAAAGCATCGGCCACATAGCGCGGGTGCGTCCCCAATTCACTGCATCTTCAAGGCGTGTTGTTACAACGCCTAAATTACCTAATTTACTACCAACTACTCCCATTCGAGACCTCCGGCGAACCATTCATAGGCTAAACCAACTAACAAGATATAGAAGAAAACTCCCATAACTGCTAAGCCGTATAGACCTAAATCACGAAATACCAATGCCCATGGTAAAAAGAAGATTACTTCAATATCAAAGAGAATAAAAAGCATCCCTACACGATGAAACTGAATTGGAATACGACGAACAGCCGGACCAATCGGACGCATCCCACTTTCATACGTCGCTTGTTTACGCGCATGTGGATTGTAGGGACCCATTAACCGCGACAACATTAGAATAATTGTTCCAACAGCCACGGCGAGAATCAATAAAGGTGTGACGGGTGCGAAATCTGCTAGCAATGTACTATCCCCGTTGTTTGTTCAATTTTGCACAATTGCGGCTAATCTTAACATAGGGGTTTGAAAACTGTCAAACTCCCGTTACCGACTGGAACGAAGTTTAACATATGCCCTGCAACTTGCCAATGAAGCATTACTGGGAAATTACACAAACTTAACCCAAAATAATCAAGTTAGAGGATCTTAATTCTTATAGAGAAGCTCTAGTCCGGCTTGATTACCACAGACTAAATCCCGTTTTAGGAGTGAAGATAACCCCGATGCTGTTGAATCTTCATATAATTCTGGGGGAACACGGAAAATTTGATAATCATCTTCATCATAAATGAGCTCAAGCTCAGTCTGCCATGTAGTGCTTATATTATTTTCATTGGCTAGGTCGCGTTCCTCCTGACCATAAAAAACATAATCAATATGATATTTTTGATAAAGCGCATGTCGCTCGGCAGGCAGTAATTCATCACAATAGAGGCTGTTAGCAAGTGCTTGTTTTGATGGATAATGAATGGTTTCTATTGTATGACCTAGGAAAAGGTTAAGATTGGCAACAGAGGGTGCCTGATTACTAGTTGTAAAACCACCCAATAGCACGGCATCATCTTCAGCATGATTTCCAAGCCAAAGAAGCGCCTCAACTTTGGAACGCTCCAAATACAAGGGTGATGACTGAGATCTAACCGCACCAGCATAAAGTATAAATACAATAAAAAATATGCTGGACAAACTACTCCAGACCATGACCTGAGTGCGAAACAATTTCTGCCGGTTTTGTGTTTTAATTTTTGTTAGGATAAAAATCCGAAGTCCAAATGTAGCTAAGATTATTAGGGGCACAATTGCACCTTCAACCAAACGGCGCTGGTCTGAAAAGGGGATATAAACCAGCAAAATTGGAGCGATTACCCAAGCAATGAGAAAAAGATGGGGTGATTCAGGATGCTTTGCCCAAACCCACTTAATCCCTAGCACGGCAAAAATACCTAATAGGCCATACGACAGCAAATAGATAAAGATGGATGGCGAGGGCAATTGTATGGCACTATTTGATGTTGAGCTATCCAATGATTTCCATTGGAGATAGACTTCATTTTGGCTAAAACTATAGAGTAAATACAATAAAACAGGTA
>JBNLCD010000253.1:0-7842 GCA_050303635.1 Anaerolineae bacterium | reverse complement strand
AACTCCAGCATATTGGGTGCTGTATTAAATTGCTTAAGGGCAATAATTTCACCCGTCAGACGATCTTGTGCACGATGGACTACCCCCATGCCGCCTTTACCGATTGTATCTAAAAGTTCATAACGCTGTGCAATAAGATTCATCAAAGCTTTACTCTCACTCAAATTTGAGGCTGTGATCCGTTGGGGATAGATAACAAGAATGACGGCAACGATAGCCTGTCTCCCAAGGATGCCTGTAATAAGAATTTTTTATGGAAACTGGAGAGCAATCTTGATTGAAAGCCATTTCTGCTCAGTTTTGATTGCCCATTAGCCCTGTTCATTAGGATTCTGTAATCCATTTATTTCATTTATTATTATAGCGTGTCCGCTCAGATGTCTTGTGAAATTTATCTAAGAACTTTGGTTCGCCCCTCTTGTACAAAACCCTTATACTCCACATAGAGATTTTATGGATAGGAGAGAATATGGATACAACACTTCACACGATATTAACGAACCTACTCGAAAATGCCACGCCAGCCTCAACTAATCATTATGTGACACGCGGCGTTGGCTTCTACACATCAGATAAATCACATGAAGCTTGGACAGTCATTTGCCATCAAAATAGATTTGAACTGATTGAAGGTATCAAGAAAGCCTGTCTAGTGATTGTCGGGAGTTTAGACACATTTGCTCAACTTCCGGTGAATATTCCACTTACAGAGTTAACACTCATTCCTGCCGATTGGCGGCTTTATCTTCCCCCGCCTTTAAGAGTGTTACTTGGCTTGAGTGATGTAGACTATGGCGATTTTCCACTGGCAATGGATCACATTTATCCTGTAGCGCTTAATCCGTATCTTGTTCGTAACTATAAACCTGAAATAATCCCAAATTATGCCACGGAAAAATTACCCAGATTAATCGCCGATGATCATCCTGAGTGGTTAGTTATGTATGATTATGCTTGGCAAACGGGTTATCAAAATTTACGTCAGCCCGAAGTAGCCAGTGGTTTTGTCGCTAATTTCATTGATACCGCTTTTAATACCAATACATTTTTGTGGGATAGCTGTTTCATGATGATGTTTGGTCGGTATGCCCGTCAACATACCAGTTTTATGGGAACGCTGGATAATTTTTATGCCAAACAACATGCTGATGGGTTTATTTGCCGCGAAATAAATACCTTTACAGGACAGGATTGGTTCGAGACATATGATGTTCGAAGTACCGGTCCGAATATTCTGGCGTGGACCGAATGGCTAGATTTTCAACTCAGTCATGATGAAGAGCGCTTAAAGCAAGTTTTTCCGGCCTTGGTAGGCTATCATCAATGGTGGCGGACATGGCGTACGTGGCCGGATGGCACTTATTGGACAAGCGGCTTGGGGTCAGGTATGGATAATCAAGCGCGCGTCCCAGATTCGGGTCAAAATCATCGACATCATGCATGGCTAGATGCCACGACTCAGCAAGCCTTGAATTGCAAAATTTTGTTGCAAATGGCTGATGCGCTGGATTGGCATGAATTTGATGCCGATTTGCAAGCCGAATACGACAATCTAACCGAAATTGTTAATCAAACAATGTGGGATGAGGTTTCTGGTTTTTATTATGATCGAGCACCCAACGGTTCCTTGAGCTCGGTGAAATCAATTGGGGCTTACTGGGCTCTATTGGCCGGCATTGTGCCATCTGAACGCGCCGAACGGATGCTCAATCATTTGCGGGATACCAAATTGTTTAATCGTCCCCATCGGGTACCAAGTCAGGCGGCGGACAGCACGTCATATCGCACCGATGGTAATTATTGGCTCGGCGGCGTGTGGTCACCCACAAATTATATGGTGCTCCAAGCATTGAGTGAATATGGCGAAGATGATTTAGCGTTTGAAATTGCACTGAATCACGTTGCAAATGTGAGCGTAGTTTTTCAGAATACCGGAACCTTGTGGGAAAATTATGCGCCAGAAATGATTACTGAAGGGGCACCCGCCAAAGCTAAATTTGTGGGTTGGACAGGTGTTTCAGCGATTACGATCCCCATTGAGTATTTGATTGGATTACGCTGGGAAAATAATGTCCTCATCTGGAATATTCAGTTAAACGAGCGGCATGGTGTTGAACAATTACCTGTTGGCTTAGATAACACCGTTGATGCGATTTGCCAAGCACGGCAAAGTGTTGAAGAAACGCCTCAGCTTGAACTGACCACAAGCACAGCCATCCATTTAGAAGTCCGCTGGCAAAATCAACGCTATCGATTCGATTTGGAAGCTGGAACTCACGAAATAAGTCTATAAACAGGCAACAAAAAAGGGAGCCCCGTTAGGCGCTCCCTCATGTTTTACTTGGTTAATCCGATATTACGGTGTAGGTGTTGATTCAACAGGTTGAATTACGTCCCGTCCGACACACGAAGAATAGGTATCGGTCAAATAAATCCGAATATCGACATCACGATCAGGATCGGGTTGAATATCGAGATTTGCCGCCGGAATATTGAGAACATCCATCAGGGTACGAATACTGCTCCCCTTGGTGTCGCCTGTGTAATCAACGATGACCGTGTTCGGATTATCTTGATATTCACTCGGCATTTCCGCCGTGCCCATCGCATTGGTTGCCAGACCTTCCCAGATTAAACGTTCGGCGGCGACCAAATCCATTTGATTGCCCAAACCACTCGTGTCATAAATTGCAATATTCGCGCCATCTATAACCAATTTGTTTTCAGTTGGCGGCGTCAGAAAAGCTTGCAATGTATTAATCATCGCAAGATTGGGGAGTTGGACATTGCCGCCACCCGGTGCGGTAAAGGATGTGGTTTCATAACCTAAGCGGAAAAAGTGATTTTCAACTTCGTTCGGCTCAAGGGTTAACGCTAACGGAGCCAACTGAATCATGACATCAATTGGAATATTTGTTTCAACGATGTCGGTCAAATCACTGTATAACGCCGGAATATTTTCAAGATAGTTGCCTGATTTAGCCTCATACCAGATGGCGCGCAAAATCTGTTGCTGACGGCGACCCCGGTCAAAATCGCTACTGTTCTTACGGCTACGCGCATAAAATAGGGCGGTGATACTATCCATCTCATAAACACCAACCGATAGGGTGATAAATTCATAGGTTGGCTCATCATTTTCATCATATTCACCCGTCCAACGAAAGTCTTGAATGGGACAATCTACCGGAATGGTTAGGCCACCAAGCGTATCAATAATTTGCTTGAAACCACTGAAATTGACCATCGCATAATAGTGGATGCGGATGCCGAAATTGTAGAGAATTGTTTGACGCAGTAGACCAAATCCACCATCGGTCCAGCCAACCGCTTCACCACGCCCCCACGCTAAATTAAGACGTTGCATGCCCCAATCTGGAATATAGACATAGAGATCACGGGGTAAGGACAACATCGAAACCGTGCCGGTCGTGCGATTCACACTGACAATAATCATCGTGTCTGTGCGGAAGACACCCGTGGCTTGTTCAATTGATTCGCTGTCATGCCCCAGCATTAAGAAGTTGATTATTTCGTAATTGTTGCCCTCCCGATCACGTGAGGGCAGCAATGACATTCGGGTCGGAATGGCTGTTCCACCTGAAATTACCCCCGGTTCAGGATTAAGCGGATAAAGAACGGTAGGGGTCGCTAAGGGTACAAGTGTCGAAGTGGAGACAGGAAGCTCGGTTTCGGTAGGGATAGCAGTTGCGGTGTCACTAGGCACCAGAGTAGCGGACGGTTCAGGTGTTAGAGTTGGTGAAGCTTCGGATGTTGCGGAGGCTTCAACGACTGTCTCGGTCGGCGGCAATGTGCCTGTTTGTGTCAAAATATCTGGGGGCAGGGTATTGGTCGGGAAACCCTGGGCATCGACGTTATTACTCGTGAAATTACGTTGAGCCGCAACTGAGCTTACGGCAAGGCCACCGATTAAACTGAACAGAATTAAGATACTTGCGAATTGAATGCTTCTGCGCCGCTGAATCATTGCGTATTCATATCCTTCAATCATTTTAGATGTTATGCGTTCAGTCAGTGTAACGATAAGGATCAGCATTGCCAAGTGTGACCCTGAGCTATCAGGTAGTCATGGCACAAACGGTAGTCCGCCGTATGTTGACCGTAGGGCTCGACGTTTCGACTACGCTGAACTTGCTGAGACTGGAAGCATGGCAAGGCTCGTGCTAGACTTGCGCTGGCAATCTATGTAATTTGATAAGAGTGGGACGCACATGCTATCCGCAAAAAATCTACAATCATTATTTATCGGCCAAAATCGTCGGACAGCCGCCTTCAGTGCAGGTATTCTGATTGGTATTTTGAGTGGGATTACCGCACTAGCCCTTGTATTAGTTGGCCCCGTGATCACGTTTATCGCCCTGATAGCAGTGATTATTGGTTTAGGTGCACTCAGCAATCATGAAGCGGCTTTAGTTTTACTCTTAGCAACGATTGCCATTTTGCCCTTCGGCACCCTCCCCTTTAAATTAGGTCTTACACTGTCCCTGATTGACAGTGCCCTTGGTTTATTCGTGGTTGTTTATCTATTTCAATGGATGACAGGTGAACGGCGTGATTTACAGGTTACACCCGCCCATGCCGTTATTTTGTTGTTCGTATTGGTGATGTTTTTTGCTTTTGTACGCGGTTTAGCCAATGCTCCGCTGACGGCTAATGTTTTACGCCGTTTTGTGGCGCTCATGGCCAATATTATTATGGCGCTGATTATTGTCGATGTTGTGCGACGGGTGCAAACTCTGCGGAATTTTGTGGGGTCGGTCATGATATTCGGAGCGATCAGTGCTTGGATTGGGATCGTCCTGTGGTTTCTCAATGATGATACCGCGAACACACTGCTCAACAGATTAGGACGCATCGGTTATCCGGGTGGCGATGTGTTACGTTATCGGGAAGATGGAGTCGCCATTGGTGTAGAACGGGCAATAGGTACATGGGTTGACCCCAATGCGTTTGGTGGCTTTTTGATGATGGTCGGGGCCTTGACGGCACCCCAATTTCTAGCGCGGCGACCTGTTCTCGGTTCGCGTTGGTTCATGGGCATTTTATTTGGACTTATTATGCTCGCTCTATTTTTGAGTGATTCGCGGGGCTCAATGATTGGTTTTTTGACCGGAACAGGGGTTGTTGCGCTTATCCGTTACCGCAAGTTGATCTGGCTTATTCCAGTTGTTGTGATTATCGCCCTAATTTTGCCGCCAACCCAGGCTTATATTGGACGTGTTATTGAAGGTGTTCAGGGTCAAGACTTAGCTACCCAGATGCGTTTCGGTGAATACAAGGACTCATTACGTTTAATTCAACGTTATCCGGTGCTTGGTGTGGGCTTTAGTGCACCCCCTGATATTGATCTTTATCTGGCAGTGGCCAGCACCTATTTGACAATTGCCAGTAATGCCGGTTTAGTGGGTCTAACTGCGTTCTTTGTCGCCCTCGGTAGTATCTTCTCATACTGGTATCGCAACCAAGAGTCAGTAAATTGTAATGATTATCTTAACGACTTGACTCTGGGTTTAATAGCCGCTATTATTGGAGCACTAGTTGGTGGGATTTTTGACCATTTCTATTTCAATATAGAGTTTCAAGCAACTTCATTAACCTTGTGGTTGTTTATTGGTTTTTTCCTATCAGCAGTACGTCTCGCAAGCGAGAAAAACTTATCTTAAATGGGCATGGGAGCTTCTATTTAAGATTTCCATTGGGGCCTTAAGAAAATATGATGCGGAAAATCAATATGGTTTTACCGTATTTTAGTTTATCCATTAAGGTTGTAATGGATGTATTACAAATATATTGATTTATAGTATCATGTTGGTATATACTATAAGAAAATATTTCTAAACATCTTTTATTTTCTAATAGTGAAGCTATTTCATTGTTGAAATTCAATGGTGTTTAGGAGTGGTAATTTAGCTGGTGTGTCCAGGGAGGAACACTATCATGAGTTTACAAAAACTGATTGCCGCTGACCATGAAGCATTCCAACATTATGCAGATGATAAGCAAATTGTTTTGCTTCATCCAGAAAGTCGTCTGCGTTCAATGTTGGTTGCTTATTTTTTGAGCAGTGGTGAAAAACCCGTCTATTATTATGCGATGGGTCCGAATGATGTCAGTCTGCGCACCTTTTTAGATAGTTTTGCGCATGACATGGCAGTGCAACAACCCACATTTGGCCGCAATCTGCTCCAAAACTGGGGAGGCAAACGGGGTTTGGATTTGGCTGAAGTAGCCGTTGATTTTGCTGAAGATTTGTATGAACTCAGCGCTGAACCCTATATGCTTATTATTGATGAATTTGATGCCACGAATGAAGCTGATGATATTCAATCATTCTGGGAACAAGTTGTTCATTTATTGCCGGAACATTGCCAATTGGTGATCAATGGCCGGACAATGCCGCGCTTACCGTGGGTATCGTTAATTGCAAGCAATAAGGCTGTAATTCTTAAAGATACTGATATTATTCGGGATGACTTCTATCAACGCCACGTGAACGAAACGCCTGATATCAATTTGCTAACCTTTGGATTTGGTCCAGGCTATGTTCAACATGAACATGGTGAAGTTGGTGAATGGGAAGGCCACCTGCCACGGTTGCTCTTCTTCTTTGTCTTAGATCGCCCGGTGGTTACGCGTGCTGAAATTTGCGCTATTTTCTGGCCAGAACTTAACCTCGATCAAGCGGTTAATGTTTTCCACGTGACCAAACGCCGTTTGCACAAAGCTTTGGGTTTCGATGCCTTGGTTCACCAAGATGGCTACTATCAAATTAACCCGGCAATCCGCATTGATTATGATGTAGAACGGTTTACCGCCGCGTTGGTTAAAGCCCGTCAATCTGAAAGCGCAGAAGAATCATTGCCGCTCTGGCAAGAAGCTGTCGATGCTTATGGTGGTCAATTCTTACAAGGTCATACTGAAGATTGGATTTTGAACCGTCGTCAAGATTTCTTGATTGGGTACTTGGAAGCCATGCAAGCTATTGCTTCAACCCGCTTGGCCGAAGGTCGTCCAGAACAAGCATTGGCATTGTTAACCCGTGCGGCAACTGAAAACGAATTCTATGAACCCATCCATCGCGATATTATGCAATTGTATGCAGATTTGGGCCGACGCAGTGAAGTAGCGGGTCACTATCAAAAGTTACTCGGTATTTTGGAAGGCGAAAAACGCAAACCAGAATCTGAAACTATCGAATTGTATGAAAACTTGATGTCTAGCTAATCAGCTCAACCACTAGAACGAAAACCGGAAGGTAACCCACCCTCCGGTTTTTTTATTTCATTTGTTTAAGCGGTTTCAGCCCATTATACCAAATCCGAAAAAAGATGTCGTCAAAAAGGCTACGGCATGCACGCCTTTTGCAAAGTCGGCAAAGCAGAGATTTAGTCGGGGAGCACCTAGGTGTGCTCCCGCTTAAATATAGCTAAAATGCGGGGTAACACACAGGTCACCCCCGACTAAATTCTATGACACAGTATCATTTTCTATGGGTCAAATGACTTTACAAAAGTCCTGCTACGCCCTGTCGTCGTCCCCTGCCCTAGATAGAGCGTGGTTCAAGGGGGTCACGGCATGCCGTGACTAAATCTAATCCCAGCTGTTTTTCCGAATCCCGTATAATACCAAGTTCGGAAAAAGATATAGGATTAAAACGGGCGGACACGCAGGTCCGCACCCTACTCAAACTCTGTTGGGGGAACGGTTGGGACATGTGCCATTATTACAATATGTATTTCCGAATCTCGTATTACATCAGCTATGCCTTTGTTTGCGCCAATTTTAAGCGGAAAACCACATCGGGTTTTCCCTACCAGTAAC
>JBNLCD010000252.1:0-7850 GCA_050303635.1 Anaerolineae bacterium | reverse complement strand
CTTCAAGGGCATGGGCGGCGAGATCGCTTGGTTCCTTGAGCGTATAGGTATATTTGCCGGGAAAAATTACGTCCGTGTTCACATTATCGCCATAAACCCAGACGCGATGTTCTGTTTGACCTGTTGTCCTCATGCTAAAATCTCCCGTGGATCGGTAATCCGTCCGGTGATGGCGCTGGCCGCCACAACGGCTGGATTCGCTAAATATTGAGGTGCGTTCGGTGTGCCCATGCGACCATTGAAATTACGATTGGCAGTACTAATCGTGGCTTCGTTCGGTGCAGGAATACCCATATGATTACCCATACACGGTCCGCAACCGGGCGTGCTAATGGTGCCACCTGCTTGCAAAATCGTCTCCACATAGCCACATTGCACCGCTTGTTGTAAAACCTCGGCGCTGGCCGGGATGACAATCAAGCGAATTTGGACCTGTTGACCGCGTAAAACTTCGGCCACGGCTTGAATATCTTCGAGGCGGCCATTCGTGCAGGTTCCGACAAACGCTTGTTGAACAGGCGTATCTTGAATGTCAGCCAAATCAACCACATTGTCGGGCGAATGGGGGCAGGCAATTTGCGGTTGTAATTGGTTCACATCAATTTGATACTGCGCCTGATAAACTGCATCGACATCCGGATAGAGCGGGATGTATTCGCGTTGCGCACGATTGACTAAATAATCAAAAATAATCTCGTCGGGTGGCAAATAAGCATTCTTCGCCCCGAACTCCGCCATCATATTCGGCAAAACCGCCCGTTCATCGACAGATAAACTTGGCAGAGTATCCCCCGCAAATTCAATCGAAGCGTAAATGCCACCTTCAGCACTATATTGCCGCAAAATATAGAGTGCAATATCTTTGGCTGTGGTGCCGGGATTGGGCCGACCCGTTAATTCAATTTGAATCGTTTCGGGCACGCGCATCCATAATTCGCCAGTTGCCCAGAGCGCCGCCATTTCGGTGCGTCCCACACCTGCGCCAAACGCGCCGAGCCAGCCAAAATGCGTACTGTGACTGTCCGAGCCGAGAATCACTTCACCCGGCAAGGCTAAGCCCTCTTCGCTGAGAACCTGATGACATATGCCGCGACCTACCTCAAAGAAATTGGGGATACCTTGCAATTGTACCCATTCGCGAATCTCGGCATGGTTTTGGGCATGGCGTGTCGTGGGGGCAGGCACAGCATGGTCGAGCGTAACGGCCATGCGTTCGGGATAACGAATCCGCTCGGCCCCAATTTCGGCAAAAATCCGACGAATGGCGGCGGTGTTATCATGGCTGAACATGACATCGGGTGTCACATCCACAATATCGCCTGCTCTCACGTGCGCTGACCCGCTTGCCCGCGCTAAGGCCTTTTCGGCAAAGGTAAATCCGGTCATTAATGTGTACTCTCCTGTGGCATTTAGGTTGCCCATCCTCCCTCAATCAGACGCGGGAAGGATTTGTCATTAGAATTGATTTCGTATTCCGCTAGATTCTTTTGTTCTACCCCCTCCGACCTTCGGTCACCTCCCCCGAACACAGGGGAGGGTGGGTTTTACAAATACGCCCGTCTCCCCCATGTTTGGGAGAGATGTCGCGTTAGCGACAGAGGGGGTTTTTAGGCTTGCACAACCGCTTGTGCTTGGGCGGTTTGGTGTAACAAAGCATCAATTTCGTCCATACTCATGGGGCGACTATCAGCGCGATGCTTAATTTGCAAAGTCACCGCCCGCAAAGTAGGAATGTCCAAATCCAAACCTAGACTTTCGGCGCGTTCACGTACGGCATTCCAACCCGTCAAACGATGGCCAATGCTGACTTCACGTGTCAGACCAAAATCATCAGGACAAATAATTTCATAGGTTGAAGGATCAGCCAAAACCGCCTTGGCATGAATACCTGCCTTGTGAATAAACGCGCTCGACCCCGTAATATAATTGCTGAATGGAATTTGAATATCGCAATAATCCGCAATGAGTTGGTCAAGATCGGGCAAGAGTTCGAGATTATACTTGCTAACATAATCGCGGTTGAGCGTATATAACCGCGCAATTAAGCCACCGAGCGGCGTAATCCCATTGCGTTCGCCGATACCGAGAATGGTGGTATCAATATGGGTGGCACCTGCTTCGAGCGCGGCAGTCGCATTGGCAATCGCGCACCCACTATCGTTATGACCATGAAATTCCACATCGACATTCGTCAAGCGCACCAATTGATGCACCATTTGATAGACTTGGTTCGGCGTGGCGACCCCGACTGTATCCGCGACCCCTAAGCGATTAACCATCCCTGATCCCGCGACAGCCAAGTAAATCCGCAACAAATCGGCTTCGCGACTGCGGAAACTATCTTCAGTACTGAACCGCAGTAAAATATCAGGTGCTTGTTCGCGCACAAAACTGACCACATCCAACGCCAGATCAATAATCTGATTGATACTCTTGCCGTGGCTATGTTCCATGAGTTGCGGTGAGGTGCCGATCACGATATCGAGACCATGTACGCCTGTATCGAGCGCACGTAAAGCATCTTCACGATGGCAACGAATATGCGTGAGTAAACGCGCGTTCAAACCTGCATTGGCAATAGCGCGAATATCGGCTTCACTTTGCGGTGATGCACAGGGTGTGGTGAGTTCCAACATTTCTACACCAAAAGCATCGAGCATTTCGGCAATACGGAGCTTCTGATCAGTGGTGAAAGTAGCCGTGCTAAACTGTTCACCTTCACGTAAGGTGCTTTCAATAATGGCGTAATCATGCAGTGGCATCGGTGATGACCCTTTCAATAATGGCAACCGCGTGCCACAAATCTGTTTCTTCAATAACGAGCGAGGGGAGTAAACGTAAAACGGTGCGTCCAGCCGGTAAAGCGAGGACACCTTCAGCTTGTAATGCTTCCAAAATTGGGGCAACGCGGGTGCGCAATTCAATGCCGATCATAAATCCGCGACCCCGCACTTCTCGCACCGCATTTTCCAGCAAGTTTTCGCGCAGATGATTTATCACTGCCGTGCCGAGCGTTTGTGCGCGTTCAATGAGTTCGGTATCTTGCAACGTTTCGAGAACGGCTAAACCTGCCGCACAACTGACCGGATTACCGCCGAACGTACTGCCATGAATGGCTGATGCAAGTTCACCGACGCGTTCGCCGATTAAAACCGCACCCATGGGCAGACCGTTAGCAATACTCTTGGCCAGACAGAGTAAATCGGGTTGGATATGGTCTTGTTGATGCGCAAACAGGGTTCCGGTGCGGCCAAAACCAGTTTGAATTTCATCGACAATCAGCAAACTGCCATTTGCGTGACATAAATCTTGCACAGCGGCCAAATAACCTGCATCGGCGGGATGGACACCACCTTCACCTTGCACAGGTTCAATCAACACAGCGGCAACATCATCTGTCAACGCTTCAGCGAGACGATCCACATTATTGAATGGTACAAATTCGACTTCCGGCAATAATTCGGCAAACGGTTCGCGATAATGCTTATTCCACGTCGTGCTGAGTGCCCCAATAGTCCGCCCATGAAACCCGCGCATTGTGGCGATAATGCGGGGACGTCCGGTGCTGAACACCGCAAATTTGATAGCCGCTTCAACCGCTTCCGCGCCGCTATTACACAGAAAAACGCGTTCCATGTTGGCGACTTGACACAACGCGGCTTGATATTGAGCGCGCACCGGATTGTGGAGCAGTTCTGGACAACTCATCAAATCGGCCACCTGATTTTGAATGGCACTCACAAGGGCGGGATGTGCATGTCCTAAATTTGTTGCCCCTTGTCCACTGATCAAGTCGATATAAGCGCGCCCTTCCGCATCATAAAGCGTCGCGCCTTCCCCACGGACAATTTGCACATCCCGCTTGACGTAAACACCGCTCGTATGTTGATCTTCGAGCACGTTCAAGGATTGAATGGCTGAATTAAGCATGCATCACCGCCTGTTCAATATGGGTACCAGCTCCGTTTAAAACCGCATCGAGGGGGTTGGCCAAGCGCGAATCGCCTAAAATAACCCGTTGAATATTGGCTGTTTGTGCCGCAATCAACTTCTTCTTCATACGGCCTGCCGCAAAATTGTCGTATTGGTCAAGGCGATCTAAATTGATGTGGCTAATCAGGCTAGTTGAGTCATCCACATCACGCAATAAACCGGGCACATTGCTTAAAATAATTAGGGTGTCGGCGTTCAGGGCACGCGCAAGTTCGGCGGCAACCAAATCGCCATCAACATTGAGACTTTCGCCTTCAGTGCCAAGGGCAATCGGGGCAATCACCGGAATTTGACCTGCGTTCAGCGCATCTACGATTGCTTGGCGGTCAATTTGGGTGATGCGTCCTGAATAATCATCGCGAATAATCATTTGGCGACCGTTACGAATCGCGCGAATAGCGGTCTTGCGTTCACCTTGCACGACTCCGGCTGTGGCGAAGCCGTAGGTCGCAAGATCAGCCCGATTCAATTCGGTGCGAATATCTTGATTGACATCTTGCACCGCTTGTTCATAAATAGCGATCATCTGCGCATCGGTGTAGCGGCTGACATGGCCGCCGGGGCTGGTAATGGTGCGCACTTCATAGCCGGCTTCCTGGGCGAGTTTGTTGGCGCGGTGACTTACCCCATGCACAACTACCCATTGTTCACCGTTCGCGACACGTTCCGCTAAATTAGCTAAAACGTTGGCATGATCGACGCCGCTCCCGCCGCCAATCTTCAATATATTGATCATTATGGATAAATCCCTCCAAAGGTTAATGCGGTAGTCTCCTCAAGGCCTAACATGATGTTCACACACTGCACGGCACTCCCCGCCGCACCCTTACCCAAATTATCAATGGCCGACAATAAAACAGTGCGTCCGGTGGCGGGGTCATATTCCCAACCGACATCCGCAAAATTGGTGCCAGCGAGCAAACGCGGTTCAGGATGGCGATGGAGTCCGCCGCGTTCATGCACAATCCGTACAAACGGTTCATCGTTCCACACCGCGCGATAAGCTTGCCAGAAATCGCGATCCGCGAGACCGACAGGTAAACTGATATGCACTGTCGCCGCAACGCCGCGCACCAATTCCACACTGGAAATCGCCATCCGCACATCAAATTCCCCACAATCTTGCAAGGCCTGACGCACTTCTGCTTCATGACGATGCCCTGTCAATTGGAAGGGCCGCACCACCCCACTCCGTACCGGATGATGACTGGCTTCTGTCGCAGAACTACCCGCTTCACTACTGCCGACCTTCAAATCAACAAAAATCGGGCTCTCGTCCGTAACCAAACCGGCTTGGACCAACGCCCACAATGCCAAAGTGGTGGCCGTCGCATTACAACCCACGCCGCTTGCATAATTTCGGTCCGTGAGTTGCGCCCGATTAATTTCAGGGAGACCGTAAGCAAATTGGCTGAGAAGTTGAGGTGTTTGGTGAACTTGGTTATAGGTGGTTTCGTAAGCAGATGGGGAATTGAGGCGAAAATCGGCACTGAGGTCAATAATGGTAGTGGCGAGCGATTGATACTGCTGGATTTGATTCTGGGCCGAGCCATGTGGCAAAGCTAAGAATAAAATATCACACGGTTCAAGCGCGTCCTGATCAATAAAGCGTAAATTGGACAAGCCGCGTAAATGCGGATGCACTTGGTGCACAAAGCGACCCACGCGACTGCGCGAGGTAACTTGCGTGACATCAACCTGTGGATGTTGGCTCAGCAAGCGCAATAATTCGCCGCCGACATAACCCGTTGCGCCGACGATTGCGGCGGTGAAACGTTCGTTGCTCATCTAGACGGTTACTCCCACGTGTTCGATGACATATTGAGCGATGTGTTCAGGGATATTGACACCCGTGGTGTCGATGCTATTGCGGAATTCCATCGTGTGATTGACTTCGCATACAACCAACCCGCGTTCAGGATCTTCAAGTAAATCCACTGCCAAAACACCCCCCGCGCCATTGCTAACGGCGAGTGCCGCATTGCGGCAGATTTCGGCAATTTCGTCGGTAACCGGACAATTGCTGGCTTGGCCGCCCCGTGCGGTATTCGTAATCCAATGCGGTGATTGACGATAAATCGCGCAAATCGTCTCGGTGCCAATCACAAACGCCCGAATATCACGCGCTGGCTTTTCAATATATTCCTGAATATAGTGAATGTGGTGTTGATAGCCGCCGAGAACTTGCTTGTGTTCCAAAATGGCTTCCGCGGCATCCCGATCATTAATCCGGGCCAGCAAGCGTCCCCATGAACCGACGGTGGGCTTCAAAACTACCGGATAACCAATGCGTTCAATTGCTTCGAGCGCGGCTTCGGTGCTCATGGCAACTTCGGTAACCGGTTGCGGCACATTGTTGCGTGCTAAGGCCAACGAAGTGGCCAACTTATCGGAGCACGTGGTGGCAGTGCTATAGGTATTGACCGTGGGCACACCCGCCGCTTCAAAGAGTTGCAAGGCAACCAAGCCCGCACTCGTGCTGACACTGCGTTCGAGCACAATATCAACTTCCGGCACAAATTCACCAATCCGCGCTGATATCTCGCGTTCATCCAGACGGATAGCCTCGATGCCCAGATTTTCGAAGGCGGCGAAGAGCAAACGCTCCTCGACCCGCACCCGACTGCAAAGAATAGCGATACGCATCCTTATTCGCCCCAATCTTCCAATTCCATCGGCGCGAGGTCGACGGTTAACGGTTCGAGGTCAAGCACTTCGAGTTCGACGCCGCAGTCGCCGCAGACCAAGATTTCACCTTGCATTACATCGGTGGGGGCATCGACGTTTCCGGCACATTCTGGACAATTGATTGGTTGTGACATGGTGGTTAACTCCTGTTTTTTGATTAGATTGATTTGAGTGATAAAAATAAAAAACGCCCCCTGCGATTAAATCGAGGAGGCGTTTGGTTTACTGAGCTTAGGCCAGCATCAAATACACAACCGATTTAATCGCTTGTTGGGGGACAATTGTTTTTTAGATTTTTTAAGCGCGATGGCTAGATTAAACATGATGTCTCCAGATTGGTTGTGTTTTCACAGAAAATAAAAAATGCCGCCCATTTTCTGAGCGGCATTCGGATTTTTTCTGCGTTGAGATGAAGCTTAATCAACAAACAGCACGAAAGACCACTCAGTTGAGAGGCGGTTTTTTCGCGAATTTAGGTTTGCTGACAAAAAAGTTCATCAAGATTTACCTGTGTGTATGAACACTGACTTTGTAACTGTGCGTAAGGTTAACGTGCTTTGGGATGATTGTCAACTGTTTCGACTTGGTTAATGTGTACAAAGAAAAAAATGCCTTATCCTTTAATGTTCAACATTCCTTAAAAAGTATGCCACCCTCGTATAGTAAAAGAGAAAGAAGGTAGACTAGAGATGTAGCTATTTAGATGAGACTGCGCCACCCTAAGTGAAGAAAACGCTTGGTAGAAAAGTCCACTAAATAGAAAGACAGACCAAGCTGAACCGTATCTAGTAGCAAATGACTACGTATGCACGAGGTAAGCCTTAGTCTGCCTTCTACAATCAGCTAACTATACTATAACAAGGGCAAGTCCAATGAACAAGATAAGTCGATGGCTAGGTATTGACGTTGGATCAAAAGAACTTAATCTATATCTGCTCAGTGAAATGGCTGAACAGGCAATATTCCCTAATACGCAAAGTGGTTATAAAGCACTTGTTGACTGGGATCAGCAACAAGATGGGGTGCCGCCCCAGACGCGTGTGGTAATGGAAGCAACGGGTACCTATTGGATGAAAGTTGCCCATTATTTGAATGATGTGGGCTATGAGATTTGTGTGGTTAATCCAAGACAAGCCCATTATTATGGCTTGGGCAAAGGAAAAAGAAGT
>JBNLCD010000251.1:0-7865 GCA_050303635.1 Anaerolineae bacterium | reverse complement strand
AATTGACGGGGGCGGCCTTATGTTGCTCCAACGCGATATCCAAAATGCAAGCGACTCAGCCATTACCGCCGCCGTGTACGCGCAATGTAGTGGTGGAAATGCTACGCAGATTACCAATGCCGCGCTGGACGCCGCAAAAAAGCAAGGTTATGATAATGCCGATCCTGATATTACGGTCACCGTAGACCCCAATTTTTCACCACCGGGTGGAGGTGGATCGGATAAGTATGTCAGAGTAGATATTACCGCTCCCAAGCCAACATTTTTTATTCAAATTCTTTATACTCAGCCACTCAAAGTTACCGCAGGTGGGGTGGGTCGGTGTGTACCTGCAAGTTCTACTTCCACAGCTTTCACACTGACCGATGAGGTTATTGTGTCGCTGGGGAGTACCTGTTCATGGGATGTCAATTCCACGGGTGCAACGCAAACTTTTAATGGGAGTGTTTACTCCAATGGGAATTTGAAATTCGGGGGTTCAAGTGCAACGGTCAACGGGACAGTAACCTACACCGGAACATTAAATGGTTCTCCGACGATCAATCCAGTAACTAGCCCAGTGGATACGAATAACCCATTACCCTTGAGTGAATTTCCAAAATTCTTTGATGTCAACGACTACATACCAACCGGCCCCAAAGCCGTCGCCGCAGGAAGTGATTATTATTCCTATACAAGTAGCCAAACATTCAAAGATGTAACGATGGAAGGGCTATATTATGTTGACGGCGATGTTACCTTAAACAAAATTACGGTAGGGCCTAAAGGTTTGACCATTGTTCTCACAGGTAGCCTAAGTCAACAAAACAATATCAAGAATCAAAACTTCGCACCCTACGTTGATGATCTGAACTTCTTTACAACAGAAGTTAACTATGGGTGTAACTCATCCGCAGGCTTACAAATTTCAGGTAGCGACAACACCTATTCCGGTGTTATGTATGCGCCTGATTCAACGATAAAGATGTCAGGTTCAACCCAAAAAGCTTGCCAACTGATTGGCTACTATATTAACCCATCAGCTAGCGATAGCACGTGGGGCGGGTCGCATTGCACATGGACACCTCCACCGCCAACTGTGACACCACCTTCAGGCGGCTACGCTTCACAATAAATTTGCCGTTTCTCATCATCATTTCCCCTTTGGCCGAGAGCTTTCCCCTCTCGGCCAATTTCTTATTCTAGAGGAAGGATGGTTTTCACAAAATCTACAGCTATTTGTATGCTATTTTCTGCGCAAATTTCTTTAGCCATTATTTGTGCATTTTGTTGGATTAATGGATCGGAAACAGCTTGCTGAATTGCCTCAGCTAATCTTTCAGCAGTTAATTTTTTGTGGGGAATAGGTTTTGGGCCAAGACCTAGTGCATAAATCTGATCACCCCAAAACGGTTGATCACCAAAAAATGGCACCACAATGGTTGGCACGCCGGCTTGCAAACTCGCACCAATCGTACCCGCGCCACCATGATGCACCACCGCCGCCATTTGAGGGAAAAGCCAATCATGCGGAATAGATTGCACGACCAGTACATTTTCTGAGATTGTGCGGAGATGTATGGCACCCCAACCTGAGGCCAGAATCCCACGTTGCCCACTTAAAGTAAGTGCTTCAAGTACGATCGCTGTTGTTTTTTCAGGATTACGTCCGGCCATACTTCCAAAACCAATATAAACAGGCGGCGATCCCGTTTCAATAAAATCAACCACTTCAGATGGTGGTTCCCATGTGTTATTTTTCTCTAAAAACCAATATCCTGAAACCCGACTTGTGACAGGCCAATCAGATGGTTCTGGCAAAAGATGTTGGCTGTAGCAATATAACGTCGGAATCGGTTCGCCATCTTCTTGATACCAATGCATATGGAAAAAGGGAAAGGTTGAGACATTTTCACGCTTGCGCCAGCCGTTAATCAGGCCCCGAAAGCCTTGCCACATTATCTGGTCAAGCAAAGTATGGGTAACGCGATTAAATATTGGGCCGAAGTGCCAGTTCTGCGGAATAGGCATCGCTGGATATTCAGATGTGCGACCGGGTAAGGGAATAGTTGTGGCCCATATAAATGGGATATTCTGCTTTTTAGCATATTGTTGACCGAAGATGCCGCCAATAAGATTGCCGATAATTAAATCGGTCCCCGCACAGGCCAGCGCAATATGTTCTTCCATCACATTTGCATAAGCCATGCCTTCACGGATAACTTCGCGGACCGCACCAACAAAATTTCGCCCTGAGCCAAGTACGTCTTGCATTTTATCTTCAAGAAATTTCTGAATATTCACCCCAAGCGGGAAATAGTTCAGTCCATAACTTGTCACAAACTCTGCAAAATCATCACTGGCCACGAAATTGATCGCATAACCTGCTTTTTGTAGACCTAGAGCCAGTGCAATGTAGGGTTGCGTATCGCCTCTTGAACCAACACCCAATACTGTGATTTTCATAATTTACCCCCTGTATGCATACTACTATTCTCAGCATAACAAGTTCAGGGAGCAACGAATGCATCAATTGTCATGAATTTAGGCGTTAAATCTCATATTTTCTAAAAACAAAAAAGGGCGGAAACTAGTATTTCCACCCTTTGACACGATCAGTCAAATTTTTAAAAAGGCTTTCCAAGCTTATGTAAAAGCTTGACCAAAACTTTTAGAAAGGGCCCAGTTGAAGCTCGTTTAAAGTTTTTGGTGTTAGCTTTTTTACATAAAAGATAATGAATCTTTTTAGTTCTAGCGGTTTACGTGAGCTATTTGAACTTAAATAATTTGGCTAAGAACTGAAATGAAGGGTGCGACCATCAAACCACCTAGGAAAAAGGCGAGAGCGGCGTTTTGTTCATCAACCAATTCACGACGGATATAGGTATAGACGTTTTCACCTTCAAGCGGTTCCAAAATTTCGTGTGCAATAAAAAAATTGATGACGGTATACAGACTCGCCAAAATAACGCCGCCACCAATCCAAGCCCATGTCTCTAACGCAGAATCAGCTTCACTGGGCTCAGCGGCCAAAACTCCGATAAAAATAGCGGCTGTCAACGAAACCATAAAGAAAATTGCGCCGACTGCGGCATTTTGGGTTTCTTCCAGTTCATGGGCGAGTTTCTTGGGCGGCACACCAAGTAACGCAACGAGTAGGGTGGCAATGATTTGTGAGCCAACCGTTGCGGCGGTGGCCCATAGTAAAGTATTTAAGATAACGTCCATCTTTCCTCCCAAAAAATCAGGTTTTTAGCGAATAGTTATATTCTGAATAAGTTAGCACCGTGACGGTGTCTTGCGAGCGGGGATAGAGATGTAAGGTCCACCACCGCATTGATTTTCCAGTATCATCCCAGCGCAGTTGGGTAACCGGTGTTACACCGTGAAGCTGAGGGAAATCGACTTCCATATCCACTTGGGTGAATAATGGCACATTTTCAGTCGAAAAGCGAATATCAAACTGATAGGGCGAGGTGTTCAGTTGATAATCTTGAAGGTGCTCAAATTGGGCATAGTGCTGGCAATCTTCAGCTAATAGAGGAATGCAAGCCAGCACCTCTTGTTGAAGCACAGTGTCATTGTGATAGATCAGGACACGGTGGCTTTCACCGACAATTTGAAAGACAAAACGCCAATCACCGCACGTCACCACTTGTTCTTGGAGGACATTTAATTGGAGTTGAATGGAATCGCTTAAGATGCCAAAACTCAAGCTGGTGGGGTCTTGTTCAATCAGTGGAAGCATAGAAGCCTTTGAGTGTCCGAAATACAAATACAATGACCAATACGCTTACTATTGTAGCTGAAATTGAATAAGTGTGCAGGCTTTGTCGTTGTCAATCTCAAGTGTGGGCAGAGCGCAAGCCCTGTGTTAAGATTGGGCCAATTGAATTAAAACAAAACCCCAATATTGTTGCAGTAAATAAGGAGTAGCAGGTCTTATGACTATGGATTCTTTGGGGCCGACGTTGGCTCTTTCTGAAGAACAAATTATGCTTCAACAAGCGGCGCGTGATTTTGCGCAAAAAGAAATTGTCCCGATTGCCGCTGAATTTGATGAATCAGGTGAATTCCCCCTCGAAACTATTAAAAAGATGGGTCAAATGGGTTTTATGGGCATCGAAATTCCTGAAGAATACGGCGGCGCAGGGATGGATACGATGGCTTACGTCTTGGCTATGGAAGAAATTGCCAAGGCTGATGTCAGTCACAGTACCATCATGAGTGTGAATAATTCGCTCTATTGCTATGGGATTTATGCTTTTGGGACCGAAGAACAAAAACAAAAATATTTGGCACCCGTCGCTAGTGGTGAAAAATTAGGGGCTTATTCTTTAACTGAGCCCATGAGTGGTTCCGATGCTAGCACCATGAAATCGCGCGCAGTGCTCAGTGATGATGGTACGCACTATATCATCAATGGGACCAAGAGTTGGGTCACGAGTGGTCCAGTGGCGGATTATATTGTCCTGTTCACCATGACCGATCCTGATGAAGGCCACCGTGGTATTACCGCTTTCTTGATTGATGCCAACGAACCCGGTTTTATCCGTGGCAAGAAAGAACCGAAGTTGGGTATTCGGGCCAGCGCTACAAGTGAACTCTATTTTGAAGATTACAAATGCCCCGTTGAAAATGTTTTGGGCGAAGTAGGTAAGGGTTTTAAGATTGCGATGATGGCGCTTGATGCCGGTCGCATCGGGATTGCTTCCCAAGCTTTAGGTGTGGCTGTTGCCGCTTATGAAGCTTCCATCAATTATGCGCGTGAGCGCGTTGCTTTTGGTCAACCGATTGGGTCTTTCCAAATGACGCAACAAAAGATTGCGGATATGAAGACCCGTATCGAAGCCAGCCGTTTGTTGATTTGGCAAGCCGCGCTGGCTAAGATGCGCTATAAGGAAACAGGCGAACGCTATACCACTCAAGCGAGTATGGCTAAACTCTTTGCGAGTGAAACTGCTATGTTTGTGACTCACGCCGCTGTTCAAATTCACGGCGGGATGGGGTATAGCAAGGAACTCCCGATTGAACGGTATTTCCGCGATGCCAAGATTACCGAAATCTACGAAGGCACGAGCGAAATTCAACGGATGGTGATTGCACGTAACGAGCTTGGTTTGCGCTAATAGCTGTTTCTCAATTTTATGGAAAAAGCTTGACCAAAACTTTTAGTAGTTTATACCATGAATACTTAGGAGCCACAGTAGATCGTGGCTCCTTTTTTATGGCTTCTTTATTGGAGTATACCGGGCAAGCTTAAATCACCTGAAGCAATATCACGAACATGGGTTACACACAACAGCGGCGCACTTAAGTCAGAATTTACCTGTAAATCAGCGGTCACCGCATCGAAATTGAAACTTTCAAAATGATATTGGTTATCACTATGTTGATGCATATCAGTATATGGAACAGCTACAATCACCTCATTGTCAATCAATTCGACCATGTAGTTGGGACTGTCGATGAGGAGAGGTAAACCGGGAGCAGTTTCTGGTAATTGAGGTTCAGCACCCTCAGGAATATCTTGGACTTTCAACCCAGCTTCACAAGCATCATCTGATACCAAAACCACCCAGTGACTATGCCAGAGATCACCATCATTGGAAGTGTCACCATCTTCATTCTCATCCCAAAGCGGCGTGTCATCGAAGTCAGGATGAACAGTGACAACAAGTGCTAAAATACCTTGTTCAGCTTCAAAACCCACTACTGAACTATCCAATGAGGTGGGCCACACATAGCTATAAACTCCTGCGCCAGCTAAGTCACCCGTTGCTTCAGGGATTTCAGAGCCAGTTGTTCCGACGACTTCTTGTTGAAAATAATAGGTTGACCCCAAGCGGTGAACTTGAGCCACTGTAATATCAAATGCTGGATCGACTTCATCCGAAGGTTCGGCGATAATCGGGGTGGAGACGCCTCCATCTTGAGCATAAACGCTAACGCCTAAAACGCTGAAGACCACCACCAATAAAGCCATCATGTATTTCATAGAAATTATCCTCTTAGTTACTATTGAAGCGTGATTAAAATCATCGTCCTCAGGATAAAAACTTTGCTATAATAAGTCCAATATATAGAAATTCTAGAAATAATAAGTAAAATTTATGAAAAGAGGTTTCTTGTGGAGATTCGCCAGTTACGCTATTTGCTGACCATTGCTGAAGAACAAAATTTTACACGCGCCGCCGAGAAATTGTACGTCTCGCAACCGGCCTTAACCCAACAAATCCAAAAACTTGAAGAGGAAGTAGGGGATATTCTATTAGACCGTGCCCAGCGTCAAATTCGCTTAACACCGGCAGGCTCAATTTTATGTGAAACTGCCCAACGGATTTTGCAGGAGTTAGTCGATGCAAAAGTAGCACTTGATGAGCTGGCCGGCTTGCAACGTGGCGAAATTCGGGTAGGTGTTGTGCAAACCGTGAATGCCTACCTTATTCCTGAAGTCGTCTCGGCCTTTAAACAAACTTATCCGGGTATTCAAATTCAAGTTGAGGAATTGCCCGCCGAAGCGATTGAAGCAGGTTTACTGAAAGGTGATTTGCAAATTGGCTTGAGTTTTATTCCAACCGATTTGCCTAATCTGGCAACGCAGACTCTTTTTGAGGAAGAACTGATTCTCATTACCAAGCACGACCACCCCTTAGCTAATCATCCATCATTGAACGTGGCCGATCTTGCTAATGTGGAAATGGTGCTTTTGTCGTCCGCGTATTGTACCCGGCGTTTATGGGATAAGTTTGCGCGAGACGGGGGATTGGTCAGCCAGATTTCAATTGAAATGAACACAATCGGGAGTGTCCTTAACACGGTTGCACAGACTTCATTGGTCACGGTTTTGCCTCAGCTTGCTCTGGCGAATGCTCATTTTCCTAATTTAGTCGGCATTCCGCTCATGAATCCCACTCCACGGCGCAGAGTAGGCCTTCTCTGGCGAACAGAGGGTTATCGTTGTCAAGCATCGCAAGCTTTCGCCGAGATAGTTCTCCACATCAGTACTACCAAGTTAATGTCTGTCTAAAAATATGTTGATATTCTACAAAGAAAAATCCCAAGTCTCAGCTTGGGATTTTTCTTTGTTAGGAATTCATCGGCAGATTTAGTCATAAGCATCTTGGATGGCAACATTTACAATCGTATTGTAGACATTCGTCCATGCTTCTTTAGCGGCAGGCGTAAATTCATCACCTAAGACTTGTTCAATAGTCCATAGCAATGTTTCACCAAGAATTGGATAGTGTTCAGGTTGAACCCCGTACGTGACATGCCGTTCGCCCATTTCCTTAACTTCCGGCAAAACGCGGTGCATATCGTTGAGCGAACCGACAATTGCGGCAATCATATTCATCAATTTACGACCTTGTTCGCCCATATCGGCTTCCGTAAAAAGGGGGTGAAGTTCGGGTGCGACCTCAAATAAATGGGGGTAGAATAAATCGGCGGCGGCGTCAGAATTGGCCATCATTTTTTCAAAGCTATCCTGGACCAACATTCTTTCTTCTGGTGAAATAATCATGATGTTCTTTATTCCTTTTCGTTTAAATGGATAGCCTCATTATAGACAATTTCAATGGGGAAAAAACCTGACTATCGGCACCTAAATCGTGTGGCACTCGTCAGCAATTTTGTAATTCATGACACAGTGAAACAAAAGAGCGAAACTCATTTGGCTTCGCTCTGGCATTCATGATGTTTAGCTAAATTTAGCTTTAGTTAGCAGGTTCCGCATAGGCCGCGGCGGTGGCAACATCGGCGAGGATGGTATAAACCTTCACCAGATACTAAAGCACTCAACAATGTGGAAGGTGCCTCAGGAACTTCTGTTGCGTTGAGTTCACTAGTACAGTGTAAACACCAAAACTGAACATGGCCCGTCT
>JBNLCD010000250.1:0-7872 GCA_050303635.1 Anaerolineae bacterium | reverse complement strand
ATCTACATTAAGTTTTTCTGAAAGATGAATCGTCAGTGAATTGATGAAATTCTCATCACTTTCTTTCCAGCCTTGCTGAGACGTGAAATACAAACTGTCTTCAATCTGTTTTATTTCTGTAATATCCCGCCACATAATCAGAAAATGATTTTGACCATCTAGCGAAATAGACCGCGTGCTAACCAAAGCATATCGAGAATTGTTATTTTTCATATGGAGCCGGATTTCTTCAGAAAAATAACCATGCATAATCACGCGTTCAAGGTGTTTTTGAAATCGTTGGTAATCCGTTTCCGCTATGACACTATAGATAGGTTCTTGCATAATTTCTTCGCGACGGAAGCCAAGATGCAGATAAGCTTGTTCATTTGAATCGACAATTTGAAGCGTTTGCACATTAACAATCAAAATCGCATCAGTGGCCCGTTCAAACAATGTCCGATACCGAGCTTCACTTTCACGGAGGGCTGTTTCGGTTTCTTTTTGATGACTGATGTCTCGACTAATTCCTAAAAGAAGATTTTGATCGCCGATTTGCATAGTGGACACATTCAACGACACCCACACGACGGAACCATTTTTATGGCGCAGTTTGAGTTCTGGAATATGTACGCCGCCCGCTTCTTTCATGGCATTCAGACGTGGCATAACCCCCGGATGCTCTTCTGGGAATCGTAAATCTTTGATATGCATTTGACATAATTCATCATGCGTATAGCCTACAATATGGCATGCGGAGGGATTAGCGTTGATATAATATCCCTGTTCATTAATGACAAAAATACCATCTTCTGCGAAATTGAAAATAGCATCCAAAAGCAGTTGTTGCGGGGAAGTGTTTGACAGTTCTGGTTGATGATGCGCAAGCCAAGTTTGACAGAGATCGTCAAGCGCTACGTTGTGTTTATCGGCAAATTCTTGCAACGCTTTCAGTATATTGGTGTCAACGCTATTTGGCTCCATTGAGATATAACCTATCTAATTTTAATGCAAATTTCTAAACATATTTAGCAACAATTGTATAAAAATCTTCAACGCGAATAGGTTTACTCAAAACTTCCTGAATATCTAGTTGGTGGCTATTCCTTACATCGTCTTCTGTGACAAATGCACTCAATAGAATAACGGGTATGTGGGCAAACTGTTCTTCAGCCCGAATAGCTTGCAACAGCTCTAATCCATCCATGTGCGGCATCTTGAGATCACTGATAATGAGATCTAGCTGTTCATTCTGGATAATTGCCAAACCCTCAACACCATTGCTTGCACTAAAAACCACATGATTTTTGAGCTGAAGCAACGTTGCTAAACCTTGCAACATTTCAGGTTCGTCATCAATTACCAAAACTTTCGCCATCAATTTATCCCATTTAAGCGCGATTACCAATTTTTATAGATATCACAATTATAATGTATTTTTCCCAAAAATATAAACACATTGTGATAGAATTAAGACATTAATTAATATGCTTTAATTTCGAATGCCTGCTTGTTGTAAAAGCCTGTATCTTAAGTATGCTAACCACTTTGAGCTAATTTATCAAACAACCCCCAAATTTTATTTTGCCTTGTGGACAATCCCGCATATAATCAGGGAAGTTTTCGTAGAATATTATTGGAGTAAATACAAAGTGTCTGTTGATTTACGCTCTTATGTTTTTTTAGATAGCCTACAACCTCAACATGCCGCTTTCTTAGGCACAGTTGCCCGTGGGTTTTTACCCCTACCCTATGATGCCAGTTTGTGGATTGAGATTTCACCCGGTATTGAAATCAACCGAATTACCGATATCGCACTCAAAGCGACCGGAGTTAAACCCGGTATGCAGATTGTTGAGCGGCTCTATGGGTTGTTGGAAGTTCATTCAACCAGTCAAGCGGAAGTCCGTGCGGCCGGAGCCGCCATTCTCGAAGCTTTAGGGGTTCATGAAGAGGAACGCCATAAGCCCAAAGTTATATCAAGCCAACTAATCCGTCATATTGATCCGCATCAAGTTCAACTTATCAATCGGATGCGACATGGTCATATGATTTTGGCGGGACAAACGCTTTATGTCCTCGAAGTTCAGCCCGCCGGTTATGCCGCATTGGCCGCCAATGAAGCCGAAAAAACTGCCAATATCAATATTTTGGAAGTTCAAGCTTATGGTAGTTTTGGACGTGTTTATCTGGGTGGTGAAGAGCAAGATGTCATGGCCGGTTATGGCGCGGCATTAGCGGCAATAGAAGGTATCAGCGGACGCGAGATGGGCTAAATGACGTATCCAATTGAAATATTAAAGGATACATCAAATCCGCGTGCCACCTTACATCTGTTCCATGCCAATGGCTTTCCACCAAGCAGTTATCGTGTTTTGGTGAATGAACTATCAGATAATTTCAGCGTGGTGTCCTTGCCAAGTCGGCCCTTATGGACACCACTCCCTGATCCCACTCAAGTTCGCAGTTGGGATTTTATGGCCGATGATTTGTTGGCTGGTTTAGCTGAACATGAATTGTCGTCTGTGATTGGTGTTGGCCATAGTATGGGTGGCGTGGCGACTATTATGGCGAGTATCCGTGAGCCGGAACGATTTAAAGCGATTATCTTAATTGACCCCACCTTACTACCACATTCCATATTGTGGCTTATTCGTCTTACCAAGATTTGGCCATGGATTGATGTTCCTTTGGCGCGAAAGGCTCTCGCGCGTAAACGCCAATGGGAAAGTTTTGAAAATGCCATAGAACGGTATCAAGGACGGCGGTTATTTGCTCGTTGGGTAGATGGCGCGATTGAGGATTATGTGCGTTCCATTAGCCAAGAAAACGAAGAGGGCCAACTTGATTTAACTTACCCACCCGAATGGGAAGCGCAAATTTACCGTACGATTCCAGTTAATATCTGGAAATATGTTTCGCAAATCAAAGTACCCTGTTTGGTTATTCGCGGTGCCGAAACAGATACATTTGTGCAAAAGTCAGCCGACCACTGGCATAAAATACGTCCAGATATTCCCATGATAACCTTGCCGAATACGACGCATTTATTGCCAATGGAGGAACCCGCGACTATTGCGCAACACATCGCGGAATTTATTGACCGCTTGTAAGTGAAGTTAGGTTATAGACCGGGTTATAACAGTATGGCGTCCTAGTGGTTCCAATCAAATTTGTAGAAGATTACGCAAAAAATGGGTGTGTATTGATTACTCACCCATTTTTTGCATTTTTGTTGATTATTTAAGACTAACAACTCGCTGATAATCTGCCACTCTGATCCATTACCATAGTCGTTAGAGTCTTGTACAGATTACTCAACACTTACTCATGCTTGACTGATTCGATCTATCATGATTTTATAAGTTTATTACGGTGTTAGGGGAATTGATCAATATTATGACAAAACGCAAAGACTCGGAAAAACTGGCGCAAACAAAAGCCGATTTACATCGTCAAACTGTGCATATCTCTCAATTTGACGATGGGGTAATTGTATTTCAATTTGAGGCGTTAACTCGCGAAATATTTATTCCTTTTGGCGATTATTTACGGGTTCAACACACCAAATGGGAAGCACCAGTGCGTCTTGTTCTAGATTTTCGCGGAGCGGGTGCCCCCAGCCGCTTTATGATTGATCGTGCGCCACGCATTTTTGACGAGATTAGTTTGCCTGAAGATACCCGTATTGCCTGTTTAGTGGATGATAGTAGCCTCGGTCATTTGATTCATCTATCCCTCGAAAACTGGCGTGAATACATTCCTCAGATGGATGAATTTCTAAATTTCGATCCCGCTCTCAATTGGTTGTGGCATTCGTCCTCGGATGATGTCTAGCGCTTACAAAATTAATTTTCGTTAAGAATCTTCAAACAAATCTTAACTACCGAAATACAGGAGGCTTAGTAAGATAGAGAAGCATTAAACTCTTGCTAGCTTGCTGATGATTCGAGCTCAAGAGTCAATCTCGGAGGTTAAAAAAGAATGACAGAAGCACCGGAACTAATTTTAATTGTTGACGATAATCCAGTTAATCGCGAAATGTTGGGCCGTCGGCTTGAACAAGACGGCTACGCATATGACTATGCTGAAAATGGTCTTGTTGCTCTTGAAAAATTAGAAAAACAAAAATTTGATCTCATTCTTCTTGATATAATGATGCCGCAGATGAATGGCTTTGAAGTTCTTGAAGCCATGCAAGTTGATCCTGAATTACGCCAAGTGCCAGTTATTGTGATTTCAGCCGTTGATGATATTCAAAGTACCGTTAGATGTTTAGAACTTGGTGCTGAAGATTATTTACCAAAACCCTTTAACTCAATCATTCTCCGCGCTCGAATTAGTTCTTCGCTCGAAAAAAGCCGTTTCCGCAAAAAAGAAGTCCAACGTTTGGTTGAACTCAACGCTATGAAAGATCAGTTTGTGGGTACGGTTTCGCATGATCTTCGTAATCCAATTACATCTATTTTAGGTTTTCTCGACCTCATTACAGCGAGTGGCTCCATTGAAGACGAGCAAATCTTAAACTTTATGGAGCGCATTCAGCAAAACGCGAATCACATGTTAGATCTAATTAATGATTTGCTAGACATTGCCAAAATTGAAGCAGGACTGTCTATTAATCTTGAAGATATCAATTTAGATGCATTTTTAAATGAACAATATGAAGCTTATCAAATGGCGGCTCAACGCAAAAATATAGATCTTATTTATGAAGTACCAGCAAACGAATACATGATTCGCATTGATAAAAATCGTTTTGGGCAGGTGATTGGAAATTTGTTGTCCAACGCCATTAAATATACACCTGAAGAAGGCCAAGTTAGGCTAACGGCTTATCAACAGAATAATCAAATTGTTATTGAGATTGAAGATAATGGTTTCGGGATTCCTGAAAAAGATATTCAGCACTTATTTGATAAATTCTTTCGGGTCGGTGAGGAAAATCATCGTCAGGAAAAAGGAACAGGGCTGGGTCTCTCAATTGTGAAAGCCATTGTAGATGCGCACAAGGGGATGATTGAAGTCGAAAGTGAATTGGGTCAAGGTAGCATTTTCCGTGTTATCTTAATGGACAAAGTGCATGATTAGCCATCTAAACAGGAAAAATAAAACCCGGTTATGAAGCCGGGTTTTTGTTTACGAATTAGCCACCGTAGGAACTCATTGAATTGCCACCTTCGGCATCCAAATAGGGCTCAGCAGATTGATATTCGAGGACTTGATCTTCATCGAGGGTCAGTTGACCACGTTGATGAATGACATCCGTATAGGCATCATACCAATAACGGCGACTGACCCAGCCATATTCGGGATGATAAAAAACAACTTTAAAATATAAAGAATCCTTTGCCGGGTCAGTTGTATCTTCAACCATCCAAATTGGCGCATATTGCAATAGGTGTTCATACACCTTCAAATCACGCGCCGCCCGCATTTCTTCAATATAAGTTTGGGTATCAGGCTTAACCATTAGGATTTTCTCCAAGTTAAATTTCGGCTTTTCTAAAAACAGCCGTTGAATTTCCATAGCTTTCTTGTCCATAATTGTAATCTGCTTAGCTTAATTTTCAACTGTGCAATTCAACGGACGGGCTTGGACAAAAGATTTTAATGAAAATTATGGGGCCAAACAAACACAATCAATTTCAACTAGGGGCTTTTCGTCCGCTTTATTTATGGGGTGGACCGGGCACCATTCGCATGACACAACTCAAGTTCATGAAGCCACGCATCGATGAACCGATGCATAATTTTGCGCATTCCATTGAGGGTGCAGAACGTGTGGCGGAAATGGGCTTTAATTGGGTTTTCTTAGCTTACAATTGGGGCTATCCGCCTGAAATTGAAGAACGAGATTGGGAATCTTTTTATTCCGCCCTCAATCATTATCATAAACTTGGTATCAAGGTTTTTGGTTATATTCAGAGTTCCAATTGCGTGTATACCGGAAGTTATGTCGACAAGGATTGGTACGCCATTGATTACTATGGTCAGAAAATCCCCTACTATTCAGGGCGTTATTTTACATCGCTGGCTCACGCGGGTTGGGTCGCTGAGGTGCGGGAACGCGTTCGACAGTTAACAGATGCCGGAGCGGACGGTATTTTCTTTGATAATCCGTGGCAAGGTGGGATTGCGCTTGACTTAGCTGAAATGCCGCTTGGTTTTGTGGGGAGCTACGATACCTATAGCAAAAAAGCCTATGCGCAGGCTTATCCCGGCGCTGAAATTCCGTTGGTGTGGGATGTCGAACGTCCGGAAACCAAGCAATATTTACGGTGGCGCGCCCAGATTATGCTCAATGCGGTGCGTGATTGGACGCAAACAGCACGCGATATTAACGCCGATATTGTGGTGACAGCCAATAATTTTGATGCTATTGCGCGCAACGCCTATACCATGATGGGCATGGATTTAGTTGGCCTATCGGATATTCAAGATGTGGCCATGATTGAGAATTTTTGTTTGCCACGCATCCAAGAAGATGAGTCGGTTGTGGCCAATGCGATTACAATCAGTACAGCTCAAGCCCGCGTCCCTGAAACACCCATCAGCACCAATCCTTATATTTATGGGGTGGGATTTGATCGTGTTTGGCAACCGCGCCAATTTAAGCAAATGTTGGCCGAAGGCATTGCCATGAATGCGCCGACGATTGTGCGGGGTACCACTTTCACTTATCGCAAAGAATATACGCTGTTGTTGCATCGTCGTTATGAAAAACAACGAGCGGCCCTTACACAATTTAATCAGTGGCTCGAAGCTAATCAGCAATGGATCAACGACCGGAAACCGAGTAGCCCGATTGCTATTTTAGACCCCGGCGACAATGTGTATTGGCGCTGGAATAGAATTGCGCCTCTATTTTTTGCGGCATGCCAAACCCTCATACAGAATGGTTATCCACTCCGTATTGTCAGTCTCCAAACCGATTGGGATCATGTCCAAACATTGATTGTGCCACCGAACAGTTTGCCCGATTTAGATGAACGCCTTGATGCATTTAAAGAAAACGGCGGACAGGTCATTGTGTTGGGCAAGGGACATCCGGTGCAACGCGGGTCTCATATCTGGCAACGCTGGCAACCTATCCCGCATCGAATTCCGAAATGGCGCTGGTTACGTAAGCGTATTAACCATGGTGCTATTCTTTCATGGCGGGCGTATCACAATTCGAAATTTGTACGTTGGTTGGCAGAACGACTTGAATTTAGAGCGCGGACGATACAATCGCCTTTATTCTTTGTGCCGCCGGAAAAATATCAGCAGGAGTTGTTGACTCTCGTCAAAAGAAAACCCATGCCACGCGTTGAGAGTGAACACCCTGTCTTATTATCTGGTTGGGAAGAGGCCGACGGTACGCGCCAATGGCATGTCATGAATTACGCGGATAAGCCGCAAAAAATTACGTTAGAACTGACCGATCTCGTCAAAGCCAAACTCTACGCGGTGGGCGAAACGGATGAGCCATCGGAAGTGGTCGGTTCATCGCTGATGATGACTGTAGATGTGGCCAAGATTGTTAGAATTGCTGATGCGAAGTCCTAGATAAAAAGATCGTTAGATTATTTGCAGATTCATGGCTGGCTTCTCATAATCGCCCTGTGAGATAACAGAAAGATGTGGGAGAACACAAATGAAAATAGGATTGCAAATTCCATATTTTACATGGGAGAAACCACTCGCCACGACTCTGAAGGAAATTGCGCAGACGGCTGACAAAGCTGGTTTCTATAGTATTTGGGTGATGGATCATTACTTTCAACTTGAAATGATGGGCCAAGCGGATCAACCCATGCTCGAAGGTTATAGCACACTCAATTATTTAGCGGGTTTGACTGAAAATGTGAAACTCGGCACATTGGTGACAGGCATTATCTATCGCTATCC
>JBNLCD010000249.1:0-7894 GCA_050303635.1 Anaerolineae bacterium | reverse complement strand
CTTCATTGTTGAAATCTACAATACCACTGTATTGGCTAGGATCATCAGTTTCATCGACGGTGGGATCGTAGGTTGGCGTAGAATTCAGATCGCAAATTTGGCCAAACCAACAGGCTCCGCCGCCTTGGAAATAGACCACTAATTTTTCGGGATTACCGGGACGGGCATAGAAACTATAATCGCCGCCATTTGAGCATATAGTTGTATAGTCACCTTCTAAATTATTCCACCCTTCATCTAATTCATCGAAGGATGGCAAATTACCACCCCCTTGTGCATTTACGGGAAAAATAATAACAACAAAACTCATTATTAAAATTAAAAGACCGAGACGTTTCATGGGGAAACTCCTTTATTTAAAACATAAAAACATACTAATGACTTAGGAAATTTAAGTGTTTGCCACTTAGGCAACAAGCATAACACCTAGTCTGCATTTAAACGAATTTTCGATGCTTCCAAATAAGGCTAAAAGGTGATGCCTATCAAGTTTTATTGCTGACACTCATCACAGCACTATCTGACGCCCGTAACTATTCGACATGTTATCTAGTTCAGTACTATAAGAAGGATTCTGTTTGAAAAAGGAGTTCGATTTATCAATGTGGTGGAAAACACTTGCTTTTGGCGTCAATTTTCTTCTAATGATTTTGTTAATTTTGCCATCTTTTACGTCTGCCCAATCTAACAATGGAAATGACCTACCCTTACTGGAAGATGGGCAAGCAATTGGGTTGGTTTATGCCGATACTGTACCTGAAGCAAAAGAAATCTTAGATAGTGCATATGGTGAAATGCTCAACGCGGGTTTAAACGGGATTGCGCTGGCATTTTTCTGGGAAGATTTAGAGCCCACACCGGGCGAATATGATACAAACTTGCTCGAAACGTATCTTGAACTCACTGAATTATTTGAGATGAACGTCTATATCGTCATTCGGACGGTGGATACGGTCACAGTGCATGCCCCCTCTGATTTAGTTGATCCCAATAGCGCCACTGGTTTTAAAAATGGCTTGCATTTTGATTCGCCCGAGGTTCTTACACGATTTCAAGCAATGCTTGATGTGACTCTGCCGCTACTTGAAAATAAGCAAGTCTTCTTCATTTCAGTGGGCAATGAGATTGACGGCTGGCTCAATGCACATCCAACTGAAATTGAGCCGTTTACAGCGTTTGTGGCGAGTAACCGAACCTATATTCAGGCCCAAAATCCAGCAATGGGTGTCGGAGCAACGCTGATGTTTGGTGCCGTTGAACGAGGCGATGCTTGGCTTGTAGATATTCTAGCGGTCAGCGATGCCGCAGTTTTAACCTACTATCCACTCAACGATGACTTTACCGTGCGTGAGCCGAATGTGGTGGCGGATGATTTCGCATTAATGGTTGAATTTGCGGGCAACAAACCGATTCTTTTACAAGAAGTAGGCTATCCATCGGGTTATACTGATCATCCGGGCAATCATAGTTCAGGGGCAAAACAAGCACAGTTTGTAACCAATATTTTCACTGAATTATCAAACTATCCCCAAATACGCTTTCTCTCATTTCTACAAATGGCCGATTGGGTTGATGCAGAATGTGATGGTTTCTTAGGCTATTATGGATTGGATGCCCCACGTTTTCGTGAATACCTATGTTCGTTGGGAATTCGGGAAACAACAGGTGAGGCAAAACCCGCCTACGACGCATTTTTGCAGGGTCTTCTAAACTTTCAATAAATGATGATCACTGCCTCTCGCCATGCAGAACTATTTTAGGCAAAATAGGAGGTTCTTGAAGCATGGCGAGAGGAAAGGGATAAATGTTGATAGGTCGACGGATTGTAATTGTGGGCAAAACTGGCTCAGGTAAAACCACTTTGGGACAGACTTTGAGCCAGATTCTGGATATTCCACATGTTGAGCTGGACTCACTCTATTGGCAAGATAACTGGCAAGAGACGCCAACCCCAGAATTTCAAGAAAAAGTTTGGCAAAAACTTCGTAACTTAGAAGATTGGGTTGTGGATGGGAATTATAACAGTAGCGCCCGCGAGATTGTGTGGGAAATGGTTGATACCGTCATCTGGCTAGATTATCCTCTTTCAGTATCTTTTCATCGTTTAACGCGTCGTATTTTACGACGATTTGTAACTCGTCAGACTCTTTGGTCAACCAATAATCGCGAAAATTTGTGGAAACATTTTTTTACCTCGGAATCACTTTATCGTTATGCATTCAAACAACAGAGTACCCATGCAAACCGTTATGCCCAGCTAATGCAACATCCCGACTATGCCCATATTCAGTTTATTCGCCACACAACGCCCCAAATGACCCAGCAGTTTGTAAAAAATATCAAAAACAAAGAATGACAAACGTCATCCCCAAAAGCCGCGCTATCTAACTGCCTTTATGCATTTTATTTTCATACAATAATAAGAAATGCAGGGTCGGTAAAGGTAGATTAACATGTCAGATAAATTACTGGTTGTATACACAACACGTTATGGCTCAACCGCTGGCGTAGCCTGCACTATAGCAGACGAACTTCGCCTAAACGGTTATGAAGTTGATGTTCGTACAATGGACGAAGTTGATACTCTACGGGGATATGCGGCGGTATTTGCGGGCAGTCCCATTCGTTCCGGTCATTGGCTAAAAAAGGGTCAACGTTTCCTCGAAACCCATCAAGACGATTTTAAGCTCTTGCCTGTTGCGCTATTTACGGTGTGTCTCACGGTTGTGGAAGATACACCGGAGAATCGAAAACTTGCAGAAAGTTTCCTCGCTGATCTCAATGAATTTATTGAGCCGTTTGCCAGCGGTATTTTTCCGGGTGAAGTTGATCAGAAAAAACTCAATTTGCTAGAAAAATTCATGGTGCGGTTTATGGACTTAGAAGCGGGGGATTATCGTCATATGGATGAGGTCCGAATCTGGGTTCGCGAGATTTTACCCCGCCTTGAAACAACCATTCGTTATTATGCCGCCTAAGCAGAGAAAAATGTAACTGGCGCTAAAAGCACGAATATCCAATGACCAACCCCCATAGTCGTCATTGGATATTCGCATCCCCATGTTGCAGTTTTGGAGCTGATATAAGTATTTGGCGCGTAGGATGCTACCAGGAAGCTCCATGCATAGTTA
Source organism: Anaerolineae bacterium (assembly GCA_050303635.1). Lineage (GTDB taxonomy): Bacteria > Chloroflexota > Anaerolineae > Aggregatilineales > J027 > JAKEEQ01. The sequence goes on along the minus strand of JBNLCD010000249.1, from coordinate 4,763 downwards.
TATCAAATTATGGGCTTATGACTTACGTTTATATCGTACAAATTTAGCCAAAACGCTTTGGATAAAATGACCAAAGAAGGATATTACAGAGACTAAGCAACGACGAAGGTGTGATTATAAGTGGGTTTCTGCGGATAATTGGATGTTAATTATCCGCAGTTTGTTTTTGAATTTAGTCTTGACTAGCGTGGAATTGCTGTCAAATCCGGTGGCGGAATATTGAGTGTCATGAATTGACCGGGGTCAACCCATTCGCCATTTACGATAAGTTCAAAATGAAAATGCGGTCCTTGAACGCGTCCGGTAGCACCCACCATACCAATGGTATCGCCTTGCCGGACTAATTGACCGGGTGTGACAATTATATCGCCGAAATGAGAATAGCCGCTCATCACTCCTCCGCCATGATCAATAATCACATGATTACCGTGGATGGCTAATTTTTGTGCAAAAATAACGCGCCCATCCGCGACTGCGGAAACTGGAGTCCCTGAGGTTGCGCGGAAATCTACCCCAGTATGACGACCTTCGTACATATCATTATTGTAGCTTCGAATACCACCAAAGGTCGAAATAATTGGACCGGGGACGGGTTGGATGAAATAGTTGAAAAAGATTTCGTTAGACTGACGATCTTGCACGCGAACCAGTTCATTATATTCAGCCAAATTAACTTCTCGCCCTAAAAGCGGTTCCAGATTATAAGGCAATTGAATATCTTGATATTCAAAGGCACCCCAGACCACATTGACCGTTTCACGCTCACGGGTTGGTTGCGTTGCATCGTCATACCAGATATATAAATCTAAAGGTAAAGCGCCGCGTTCGGAGTCCATATTAACGGCTAAAAAACCAACCCAATCACCATCCACAGAGGGATAGAGTTCAAAGAATTCTTCATTGAAGGTGGCTTGAATACGGTCAATCTGGATACCATTTAGGGGTAATACGCGGACTAAGCCCGTGCGCCCCTGTTGAATTTCACCGGGCTCAACGCTGATAATATAATTCGTCGCTTGAGTTGCGGGGTCTGCTGAGGCGGAATGTGGCATGAAAATAACAAGCCCAAGCGTTAGACTTAATACCAGTACAATCACTCTTTTCATTAAAAATCTGCTCCACAAGTTGTGTTTCTCATTTCGGAGAGCGATTTTAATTGGCAGAATGGCCACTGACAAGATTGGACTGGGAAACGTTGTGCAACCGTTGGCTAACAGCCTCTAAGATTGATGCTAAGTATTGAGGCCATCCAACAAAGCATGAATCATCGTTAATGTGCTTTGTAAGGGCAATTCATCGGTTGCTTGATCACCATTCCACAGGCTAATTAGCAAGCCTTTAACTTGTGATTCACGGCCAATTAGTCTCAGGGTATCTGCAACATCATTCGGTGAAGGACCATTCTCGGCAGGATAACCCAAGGCGGGCATATATGCCGGGTCAACAACATCGACATCTAAATGCACATAGATAGGATATTGTGGCAGGGGAGCCGTCATCAATTGTTTGACATCTTCGTAAAAGGTGATGTTACTGGCGCGCATATTAACCCCTTCTTCAGGGTCAAGATCACGCCCATCGGTGAATACGACCATCTCTTCGCTTAAGGGTTCGAGATCTAAAGCTTCGCGTAAATGGTCATTACCGCGCCCGACTAATGTGGCTAGCGGCATCCCGCCCAAAAAGCCACTCGGCGAAGTCTCTGGTGTATTAAAATCGCCGTGTGCATCATACCAAATAATTCCCACATCTTCTTGGGCGCGTAGGCCCTTAATCATGCCTAAGGAACTGACACAATCGCCCGATAAGACAATAGGAAAATGATTGGGATGATCGGCAATAATAGCGGCGAGACTTATGTTCACGGCGATTACCGGATCAGCATGCGCCGTAAAATCAGGTTGAATTTCAAGATAGTCACCACCGATTTTTTTGACGAAACCACTTGCTAAGATTTTGGCAACTTCATCGCGTCCGGGGATTTGCTTACCAATAAAATAGGGTACACCGATCACTAAATATTGCGGCATCAATTCCATTCTTTCCACTACAACTAACACTGGTTATTATTGATTAGGGGTGCCAGATTAACTTGTGGTCACCCTGTATTATTTTAGCATGTAACCACATACATTTCTGATTAAAGGTAATCATTTAGATGACTTGCTTAGCCTTCCTAACCGATATTCACGGCAATTATCCTGCGCTCCAAGCTGTTCAACATGACATGCAACAATTTAAGCCTGATCAGGTGATTGTTGGTGGAGACTTGATCAATGGTGTACCGTTTAATCAGGAAGTTTTAGAAACAGTTTTTTCTGAACAATGGGCTGTTATTCGCGGTAATCATGAGTTTTACTTATTAAATCAGGATACCGCACGAGTGAAAAGATCTCTTCATAATTCACCCCAAATTATCTGGCTAAAAAAGGATGTGCGCACATGGGAAAACAAGATTGCCGCGTTACCAGATGAATTGTCGCTCTATTATGGTGACTTACCCCAAATTCGCGTGGTACATGGCGTTCCCGGCAATAACCGCAAAGCATTTCATCCCTGTATATCGGACGAAAAAGCGCGTGAATGGTTAAAAGGTGTGGATGAAGAATTTTTGATTTTTGGCCATTATCATATTGCCGTTAATCGACAAGTTGATCATTGTCGTTTACTGAATCCGGGAGGATTAGGGACTCCCCATGATGGATTATGCCATGCCAACTATTTGATTTTGCAAAGTGAAGCTAATACATGGAAACCGATTTTTCGCCAAGTGCCTTATGATTTTACCCTTGTTGAAGAACGATTTCAGACTAAAGCACTACGCGACCAAGTCGGGGATATGGCGCTTATATTGACCTATTTACAAGTGAAATTTGCACGGCCCATTATTAATGGTTTTCTTGAATGGTTTGATCGTGAAAACCCGCATGAAGTGTTTAGCCTCGATGCGCTAAACACTTATCTTATGAGCCCAGAGATTATGCTTGCTTCGTTTGCGCCACAATCTCAGGTCAATCGCCAAATTTTGGAACCTATTCCACCACATGAATATATGCATCTGCTAGAAGAAACAGGCTAAGCAGATGCATAGGTATCTTTAAATTGTTCGATAGTTGCTTGAAAATCAATGTCTTGCACCACTGGCATAATTGATTGTTCGGCTTTGGCCAAATATTCATGCGCTTCTTGGCGATCTTCAACACTGGTACTGGGATGATTAGCGGCAATTTGCCAGATTTCGATAGCCAAGTCTGGTTGATCAGTTAACCAATAGAGTTGAGCGATGCCAATCAAAACTTGTAATAGAGATGGGACCACATTCATCTCAATATTCAAGTCAATTGATTGCAAAAAGTAATTCGCGGCAGTTGGCACATCTGTCAGGATTAACGCTACTCGGCCCAAATAAGACAACATCATGGCCATGCCTTGCCGATTACCCACACTTTCCATGATTTCGAGACATTCATTAAAGATATCTTGGGCATGTTCATAATCTTGTTGAAGATAGGCGATAATGCCCACATTCCCAAGACTGACACTAATTTTGGCACGGTCACCAAATTCACGACGCAAAGCTAGACTTTTGCCGAAATAATCCATGGCTTCCGTAAGATTTCCGGCTGAGCGTGTGGTTACCCCTAAAAAGTGATAGGCAAAGGCAATGCCAATCTTGTTATCAATACTTTCTTCAATGGCGAGCGCTTGTAGATGACAGTTTTTGGCCTCAGGGAGATCACCACGGCGACGGGCGGCCTCGCCCAGACCATTGTAATTCCGCGCCAAGCCATAGCTATCCGCTTCGGCGGTATAGTGTTCTAAGTTGTCGCGGAAGTAGGTTTGAGCAGTCTCTAAGTCACCTTTATAAACCGCAATCCAGGCCAGACCCTCTTGAGCTTCAGCCACACCTAGCGTTGAACCCAGATCCAGACTCATCGCGAGGCCTTGTTCATAGTACGATTTCGCTTGAGCATAATCGCGTAATTCATAAAAAGCTTTGCCCAGCTTGCATGAGACCTGCGCTTGATGCAAGATATCATCATTAGCGATATCCAATATCCGTTGGAAATAATGCACAGCTTCCCTGAACGCGCTATTTTTGAGAGATTGTTCGCCCGCTAAAAGCAAATATTCGGTTTCTTTGGCGTGGTCACGCGCAATAAAATAGTAATGGGCTAGCGCCGCCGCATGTTGACTGAGATCCAGATAAGTAACTTCCGTAGCTTCAGCAACACGTCGGTGTAAGACCTGACATTCGGCAGACGGAATTTCAATCAACAACCCTTCACGGAGTTTATCGTGCACAAAACGCCACTCGTCGCCATCCGCTTCGAGAATGGATTCTTCGCTACAAGTTGTCAACCATTGTTCAAAATCAATTTCCTGATTCAGACTACGCAAGAGTTTAGGTTCAACTTGTCGCCCAATAACTGCCGCCAATTTCAAGAGTTCTTGATAATCTTCTGGGATTCGGCTTAAACGTCGTCGTATTAAATCAAAAATACCATCGGTGAAAACCGTTTTAGGGAGTTGCATCCGCTGAATTAGATTGAGACTACCGGCCCGTTCAGCCAAGGCCCGCACAGTCTCAACTAGGAAAAAGACGTTGCCTTCCGCTTCCCGTTGAAGCAATTCAATGATATTTGTGGAATTTCCGATATTACCCAGAATGGATGTGGCCAACGCTAATGTTTCGGTGGTTGTAAAGCGCTCTAAATGCATCACCTGCATTTGTGGCAAGATATCTGGCAGATTTTTCTGGT
>JBNLCD010000248.1:0-7918 GCA_050303635.1 Anaerolineae bacterium | reverse complement strand
AACCCAAGAAGTTTGGGAATCGACTTTAAATGTCGAAATCGATGGGAGCATGGTTGAAATTCCAGCCGATGTGCCACGCGGCTCACGGGATGATATTGTAGAATTGCTAAAATTTGATACCGATGGCGAGTTGAACGATACTGATTCTAATCCCCAAACCCTAAGCCTTCCTAGTTATGTTATAGAAGAACCTAGTGATTTAGCCCATCTTATTCGGGATGACGTTGTGGAAGATAGCATCATCTTTGTCAACTATGCGCTGATTGATTGGACTGCCATCAAATTTGTGGATGCAAGCGAATTTTTGTTGGCGCTGTTGGATAGCAATCCAGCAGGAATTGTCTTTGTCACCGAATATTCTTCCAAAGTAGGTGATAGTCACGGCACCAATGTGGGAGATGTCGGGAAATTAGTTGAAGTATTTGACCGTGAATTGCCCCCAACTCTCTATGCGCGACTTGAAGATTTTGCACCAGCCGGCATTGAAGATTGGGATGGCTTGGCTCAGTTGACTAACAGTGAAATGGTCCTCGATGTAGATATTATCACGCCAGCTCAAAGTTCAAACCTCATTGCGCATTTACCCGGTGAAGATTCTTCGAGAGCGTTGATTGTCGGTGCAAGTGTTGATACACCGAATACGCCCGGTGCCCTTGATAATGGGAGCGGCGTGGTGAGTTTACTCGAAATTTTGCGCGTGTTTGATATGGCTGAAGTGCAACCTGCGATTGATATTTACGTCGTATGGTTTGGGGCTGAAGAAGTTGGCTATTATGGCTCCGCTTATTTCGCCACAACCCACCAAGAATTACTTGATCAAACAGTGGCCATGTTCAATATTGATAGTCTCACTGCCCCGTTAGATGGCGTTCCTGCGAATTTTGATCTCACAACATGGAGTTATGTCAATTTAGGGTTCTATCAAACCAAATGGCTCGATCTCGTTACTGATTTTGGTTCAGAACATGATATTCGCGTTCGGAAACGTGACTTGCCAACGGTTGTAGCCGATAATGGTTCTTTTGCCGCCTTTGATGTACCCAATTTTAATATTACCTATCAAGATCTTCTACAAATGAGCGTAGCGGGTGGTATTAACTATGCCGGAAATTTACATAGTCCCTATGATACGCTTGATCTTGTTGAAACAGAGGCGGATACATGGGTCGATATGGTACAGGTTGCGCTCGGTTCAATCATCAGTGGTATGCATACCACTGAACGCCTCTCACCGGTGCCTGAACCCTCTCGCCGCATCGTTTTTGTGGGTACCCATCTTGAGGCCACCAATATGATCAGTACGGCTGTGGCGGAATGGGGTATGGTGCTTTCTGCGATTGGGTTTGATGTCGATGTCATTCCGTATGGTCAAACCATAACAGCTGAAGATATTGAAGATGTTGCGGGTGTGTTCTTGTTCCCCGCTTATGATTATACCGAAGATGATAGTTATGATGTGGGCTGGACTGAAGAAGAAGGCGACTTGCTCGAAGCATATGTCAGTTCTGGCGGCTTTTTAGTCGTGACCAACATGTCGCGCCGCATTAATTATGATAATCTTCCGGCGGATGCTAACGAAGATATGCTAGATATGAATGTTATTGTCGAACGATATGGTGTGAGCTTTGTTGATGATCCAATTACGGGCTCAGAATATCGGATTATCACCGACAGCCCCCTTTTCGATGGCGTTGAATCGTTTGCAACGGGTGAGGGCACGGCTGTTCATTTCACCGCTGACGCCTATCCACCTCTTATCGGTTCCGGTGAAAATTCACCTTTGGTAACTGGCTTCAATTATGGTGAAGAAAATGGCGTGGTCCTGATCATTGGCGATATTGGTATGTTTAATACCGACTTCTTCGTTCCCGGTGAACGCATTTTTGAAAATGTGAATTTACCTATGTGGAAGAATCTTACGAATATGATTATTGTTCAAGCTGATCGATAACCAGATTTAGCTTTCTATAACGATAAAAAAGAGGCGCTGGAACACTCCAGCGCCTTGTTTGATTCTATATGGATTAGTCGGTATTTAGTTCAATTTCGCATACGCTTTTTCGGCCCACTGGTGTAAATTCAGTTCTTCAAACAATTTACCTGCTTCACGCCACTTGATCTTAGCACCTGCCAAATCATCGTATACCGCCAATACATTGCCATAGAATAGTAAAGCATCCGCAATACCAAATCTGAAATCAACTTTTTGATAAGCAACTAAACACTCTTCTAAGTTTGCCGTGATCTCGTCTAAATCTGCTCTCTTGGCTAATGCTAGGATTGCTTTTGAATGATAAGCATGTCCTAACAACTGTGTATTTTCTTGTTGACGCAAAAAACGAAATGCTTCGTCGAGATGCGTATCCGCTTTCGCGGCATTTTCAGTCAAAGCATATACGCGGGCTAAACTGCTATGAATTTCTGGCGCAAAATTGTGATATCTTCGTGTATCGTAATCTCTATATTCGTTAGCAATTCCTAAAGCTTGTTGCAATAGACTTTCAGCTTTTTTGTAATTGCTATTGGTTAGCCACAATTGCCCCTCATTACAATGATTTTGCATCAAAAGATTCCACTTTTCTTGCATCTCAAGAGGCTCGACAGCTTCATCTGATAAATGAAAATATTCAGAGGCCGATTGTACATCATTGAGCAGGCGATACGTTTCAGCAATATTGGCATAGTTACTGGCAAAGCGCGTAAGATTATTATCCACACGACTGGCTTCAGCTGATTTCATAAAATAGTTTATTGATTCTTCAAAATTACTGCGCGTACCTTCATAAATGCCAATCGTAATATAAATACGACTTAAAGTATTGAAATCTTCCATTCGTTCAATAGCTTCAGACTGCCGCAATAACATCTTAATGGCACCTTCAATATCAAGCGTACCTTTGCGCAAAGCTCGATTATATTCATTGATAATATTGTCAATCATATTGGCTAGGGGGTTGTTAGAATCAGCCATAAGATTTTCACCTATAATTTAATGCGGTACTTACATTATACCGAAAAATTTATCTCGTTGGACATTTTTACAATCCTTAACAAAAAGCTTGCCTACTCAGTTTGAGCAGACAAGCTTTTGATTTTCATCAATTTTAGTGGTGCGACTTATTCTTTGGTTTCAACAGATGAACTGCTTGAGTTACCACTGGTATTGCGTTGACGCCAAGCGTAGAGCGGGAGCATCATGGCGGTCACACCATCCATGACAGTTTCGCGAGTACGTTTAACTGCATTGGCGAACAAACTGTGGGCTGGGCTAATTTCACCAACGCCAATTTGAACAACCACAGCGGCCCAAGTTAAACCAGCCCCAAAGCCAACCATTGCAACCTTGTCGCCATCTTTCAAGCGGCCTTCTTCCATGGCTTCCACAAAAGCCAATGGCACAGAAGCCGTGGATGTGTTGCCGTATTTATGGACATTCACATAGAATTTGTCCAGCGGTTGGCGGAGCATCCGTGCTCCAGCTTCAATAATACGGGCATTCGCTTGATGCGGAATGAAAAGATCAATATCATCATTAAACAAACCGGCTTGAGCAACCACGCGCTTCAAAGATTGGGCAACGGCACGTGCCGCAAACTTGAAGACTCGTTGGCCATCCATTTGGATAAAAGCCCGACGTTCATCAACCGATTTTTGGTTATAGGGATTTGTACTACCCCCATCCGGTACCGTTAAGGCATCCCAGTCGGCCCCATCAGAGCCCAATTCAAAGGAGAGTACACCTGTCGGTTCTTCACTGGGGGTTAAGACCACAGCGGCGGCGGCATCCCCAAAGAGGACGCACGTCTTGCGATCTGTGTAATCAAGGGCAAATGAAATAATTTCTGAGCCAACAACTAAAACATTGTTATACATGCCGGATTTGATGAAACTGGTTCCGGTGGCGAGGGCATAAACCCAACCGGAACAACCGGCGGTTAATTGGAATGCACCACATTCCGCGCCAAGCATATCTTGAACTTGGCTGGAGACGGGCGGCAATAAATAATCTGGAGATGATGTGGCGACAATAATCAAATCCAAGTCTTTAGCCGTGAGACCTGCCATTTCCATTGCTGGTAATGACGCGGCAACAGCCATGCTTGAGTTTGTGTCGTTTTCACCACGAATACGGCGTTCTTTAATACCCGTGCGTTGGGTAATCCATTCGTCGCTCGTTTCGACCATTTTTTCAAGGTCGTGATTTGTCAGTATTTTTTCGGGGACGTATTTACCCCACCCCGCAATTTTGGCATAACGTTCTTGATTCATGACCATTCCTTCGTGCACACATTCTATTGGTGGTATGACCGCAGATAAGATAGCCTCAACTGCGCTAATCTTACCTCAATAAGTTGATTTTTACCTAAGATGCTGATAATTCAGTGAATAATCCATCATCGGTATCAACCGCGCCTATTGTATCACGAACTGCACGGGCCGCAATCCACATCAAGGTTAGGCCACCGATTCCTGCGGCAAGTTGCATGGCAGGTGGCAGTTCTTTCCAGCGCGTCAAATCGACTTGGTTTAAATTGGGCAAGTTGGGTAATTTCTGATCGGCCAGACGATTATGACGACCAAAACGTGCCCAGAAGGGACGACTGGATTCACCAATCAACTCCCGATAGAGATGATTTACAAATTCAGGGTTCGGTTGACGCTTTTGATAGGCGTTGTAAGTTTGCTCGGCAATATCCAGCAATTTTACAACATTATGTTCAGCGGACACGCCATATTTCTGAAGAAGCGCTTTGCGATTCAACGTGCCATTCGTTAAGGCTTGGGCGTGTTCATCCAGTATATTCTGAATTGAAACATCACTTAAATATGAATTTTGCGACATGCTAAGTCACCTCGTTTTCTAAATCCCCTGAGAGGTTTATCGACTTTGGGTCTTACGATTTTTGTTATTGCGTAACAAACCTTCACCTAGGATACCCCGTGCCGTTAAATCTTCATTAAGTGCTAAAAGGGTACGATGATAAAGCGATTTGATTGCGCCTTCGGTACGGTTCATAATTTCACCGATTTCGGAATTGGGCAGACGTTCAACAAATTTCAAAAAGAGCAATTGTTGGCGATCTTCCGGTAAATCACGGACACTTTCCAAAAGAAGTTCTTCTTCTTCGCGGCTTTCAGCCAGACTTTCCGGCGCATCATCTGGATTCCGACCGACCATATAATCATCCAAAGGGATGACCTTCTTACGGCTATTATCCCGATGCCAGTTAGCAACAAGATTGTGCGCAATGCGATATAACCAAGCACTGAATGGGACCCCACGATCATCATATTTTTCAATATGATTGAGGGCACGTATGAATACCCGCGCAGTTAAGTCTTCCGCATCCTGTTCATTGCTGACACGGTAATAGACATAATTGTAAATCCGGGTGACATAGCGCTGATAAAGTTCGCCAAAGGCCAATTTATCACTTTGTTGAGCTAACTCAATAAGTTCGCTCTCATCCATCTCTATATAGTCTTGCTCGTGTTTATCAAACACCATTGGCAGTTTGATAGCCTCCATGATTTAAGATAACTTAGCGGGCTAGAGTTTACGATTTTGAGAAATAAATGTCAATGAGCACCGCTAAAACTTGTTTACAATCACTAATCCAAAACAGCCATATTTGCCTGTAATTTAAGTAGAATATGCTATAAGGTTTAAAATCTAAGTAAATAAACGCACCTACTCATGAATATTTTGGTCAAGCTCGATGCTTCCATGCTTCGCCGAAGCCTCAGACTTGACGCCACAAATACTTCTGGCCATAATCCCCGTACAGGGTTCATTCGAACACACCAAAGGAAAAATCTATGCGAATTGCCGTTCAGGGTCGCCAACCACTCAATGGTGATTATTATCCATCAGGCAATAGCAACGCTGTTCTCGCCACCATTGCGGCCTCTTTGCTAACTGATCAAGCAACGACTATCAACAATGTGCCTCACACAGAGCGTACCCAACAAATGTTGAGTATTGCCGAAAAATTGGGAGCGACATTAACCGTTGAAGGTGATACGTTAACCTTGCAAGCCAGTCATATTCCGACGCGTACACTCAATTACGTATTGACCAGTCAATTTCCGGCGAGCATTTTGCTGTTAGCGCCTATCATGGCACGACGGCGGCATGTTCGTTTGGAATGGGAAAGTGCGTTAAGTCGTTTATATACCCATCTCACCGCACTGGAAGATCTTGGTCAAGAAATTGAGCTCGATGGCGATGTTGTCAACATCGTGGGCAACACGTGGGATGAGCAAAGTATCATCCTCAGTGAAACCAGTGTGACCGCCACCGCCCTTGTTTGTATGCTTGCGGCAGTGTTGGGTCAAAAAACGACAATTTATAATGCGGCATCTGAGCCTCATTTACGCGTATTACAACACCAGATGGTGCAAATGGGTGCGAAAATTGACGGAATTGGCTCTAATTTATTGACCATCTATGGCATGAATGAAGCGCCGCGCGGTGCCACTGTCAATTTACCTGCCGATCATATTGAAATTGCCAGTATTTCAGCGATTGCGGCTTTAACGCCCGGTCAGATATCCATTCACAATGTCATCAAACAAGATATGCAGTTGATTTTGAAAGTCTATCAACGGCTCAATATTGATTATTATCTGCAAGCTGACCCTGCCAACAAAGATCTCTATATTTTGCACATTCCCGATCAAAACGATACCCACGCCACCCGCCGCTACGTAACAGGCGATATCACGGTAGATACTGCGCCGTGGCCCGGATTTCCATCTGATTTAGTCGCCATTTCAACCGTTTTAGCGACGCAAACCAGCGGCTCGGTGATGATTCATGAAAAGCTTTACAATAACCGTCTATTGTTCATTGATAAACTCAAGAGTATGGGTGCGCAAATTTTGTTATGCGATCCCCATCGGGCTTTGGTTATTGGCAAAAGTAAGTTGAACGGTAGTTATATTGATTCGCCGGATGTGCGGACAGGTTTGGCGCTATTGGCCGCAACCCTCACTGCGCATGGCAAATCCACGATTGATAATGCTGAAGTTTTCCAACACGTATTTGTCAATGTGATTGAGAAATTGCAGTCAGTAAACGCGCAAATCAAGGTAGTTGATTAATGGCCGAACAATATCCAGCCCAACAACTCACTATCGATGGCTTACAAACCAATTTCAAGATAATTGGCGACGGTCAGCCTGTTTTGCTGTTGCATGGTTGGGGCGGCAGTATTGCCAGTATGGAACGGGTCGCCCAACGCCTTGCCCCCGCTGGCTTTGAATGTCATGTCCTCGATTTACCCGGCTTTGGCGAAACAGAATTTCCGCCCGAACCATGGGATGTGCCGCGCTATACAAAATGGGTGGTGGCTTACCTAGATGCGCAAAAACTGGATAAGGTGCATCTGATTGGGCATTCTTTCGGCGGGCGGATTAGTTTTATTTTGGGATCAGATTATGCTGAACGCGTTGAAAAACTAGCATTGACCAATGCGGCAGGGGTGAAGTTGCCGCCACCTTTTAAGATTCGCGCCTACTATTTGACGCGCAAAGTCCTATTTACCATTTTGAGTTTGCCGGGATTGGGTGGACTTAAGGAAAAATTGCGCGAATATTTCCGTCAGAAATTCGGCTCGAGCGATTATCTCAGTGCGGGACCTTTGCTTGAAACGTTCAAACTGGTCATTGCACAGGATCTGTTACCCTATGCGAAACGCGTTAAAGCGCCGACATTACTCTTTTGGGGTGATATGGATGAAGATACCCCGCTAGCAGGGGCACGCATCTTAGAAAAAGAAATGCCTGATGCCGCTGTGATATTGTTTGAAGGTGCGGGACACTTTGCCTACATTGACCGCATGAATGATTTCATTCGCATCACAACACACTTTTTTACCACTTAGCATTCAGACCATATTTTTATAGAAACTTG
>JBNLCD010000247.1:0-7938 GCA_050303635.1 Anaerolineae bacterium | reverse complement strand
ATTTCAATGCAATTACCTTGCCAAATCTTATCAAGATCAAGCTTGGATTGGGGCATAATAAGTACTTATTCCAATTCATGTTGCGTTGGGTATTCAGTGAAACTGATTATAAATCAAATGCACAATTTACGGAAAATGATTTCAATTAATAGTCTTGATGATAAAATTAAAGCTAGGATTTATGTACAATATATATTTGCCCCAAAGAAACCGAAGTGCTACACTATGGACGTAAATATTATTGATGCAAATGATAACCTGCCAGAAAAATTGATGCGGATAACAACCGGGTGCTGGCGATAATGGCGGGAGGTAAGCCTGAATGCAGAAAAAACGTTTATTTGTGATTATTTTTTTAGTGAGTGTAAGTCTTATTGTAGCTGGCTGTCGTGTTCGGTCCGCTTCTCAAGGGGAGCCGCAAGAACCGACCCAAGTCCGCGATCAACTTGCCTCGGATGGTGGTAGCCCGACGCCTGAGACATTTGACACAGATGGCTCAGCAACGGCGACAATTCCGGTTTTGCCGACTGAAACATTCACGCCAGTTGTTTCGCCGACCCTCGAAGGCGCTGTCGTGACGAGTCCCACCACGGAAATTATAGATACGTCTTCGGAAGTCCCCACGGATTTCCCAACCCAAACGCCGTTAGTCACATCAACATTTACTGTGACAGCGTTCCCGACTGATACGCCAACATTTACACCAACATTCACACCCAGCATCACGCCCTCACCAACCAATTCACCGTTGCCGAGCAATACGCCGATTCCATCTGCGACCCCGTCGTTTACACCTTTTCCATCGCTAACGCCATTACCTCCTACCGCGATTGGGCAAGTTGGCACAGAATTGCCACCGCAACAACAAACGGCGACGGCGGCAGTTGCCACATTCTGGGCAACCTTAGGAACGTACATCCCGACCAGTGATACAGGCCAAGGCGGGGTAGCAACCGATCCAGCGCAATTTGTTCCATCCGCGACGCCAACCGTCCAAGGCTATCCTGACTGTGAAGTCATTATCCATCTCGGTGAAACATTGAGCGAAATTGCCCGTCAGTATAATATGTCGACGGAAACGCTAGGGAACTACAACAACCTCAGCAATGTCGATTTGATTAAGGCGGGTGACACATTAGCAATTCCGGGCTGTGGTCAAAATCCCACGCCGGTACCGACAGCCACGACCGATACGACAACGGCCAATCCGCAATACGATAATAGTATTGGCCCGATTCAATATACCGTTGTCCAAGGCGATAATATCTATCGTTTATCGGTAACATTTGGGGTTACCATGCAACAAATTTTACAAGCCAATGGTATTGCGGAATCAGAAATGAACTTCATCTATGAAGGCGATGTTCTGAATATCCCAATGCGGACCCAAACCAGTGCCACCGCTACCCCAACCACGAATACGGTACCTAGCTTCCCAACAGCTACCCCGACAACAGCGGCCTTGCCTGCTGGCTAAAGTTTAGAACTTCAATTTACCCACCCTTGAAGCACTTGAGGGTGGGTTTTCTTTTTAAAGGGAAAATACGCATGGTTCAATTGCCTCAAGATGAATCCCATCTTATTGAAACAGAACTTGATAGCACGCCTATTTATGACGGTCGTATTGTCAAACTACACCTCCAAACCGTTAAATTACCCAATGGTGAGCAAACTAAGCGTGAAGTCGTTAAACATGGTGGTGCCGCCGCTGTCGTCCCACTTCTACCAGACGGACAAGTAATCCTCATCCGCCAATTCCGCAAACCTTTTAATAAAGTGATTTGGGAAATTCCTGCCGGAACACTTGAAAAAGATGAAGACCCTCAAAACGCCGCCTATCGTGAACTGCAAGAAGAAATTGGCTATGCTCCCGAAAATCTTATTAAACTTGGCGGGATTTCAGTTGCGCCTGGTTATACCAGTGAATTTATCCACATCTATCTCGCCGATAAAATTACAAAATCGGAGCTTGAAGGTGACGCGGATGAATTTATTGATATGTATACCATGCCCCTCAGTGAAGCACTTACAATGGTCTATAGTGGGGAAATAACTGACGCTAAAACTGTCACGGGCCTTTTGCTAGCTCAGCATCATTTAGACGCGTAGATTTTGTGGCCAAATCTTGACTCTCGTCTAAGGCAAGAGTTTACAATATCGGTATCGTATCCCGTTCAATTTAAAGAGAGTTATGATGCTGAAAATTGGCGAATTCGCCAGTATTGCCAAGGTTTCTATTCATCTATTACGTTACTACGACAAAATAGACCTGCTCAAACCCAATCATATCGATGATCAATCGGGCTATCGTTATTATCAAGCCAATCAACTGCCGCGCCTGAATCGTATTATGGCACTCAAAGAATTGGGTTTTTCGCTTGAACAAGTCGCTTCTATGCTTGACAATCCTATTTCACCAGATGAAATTCGGGGTATGTTGCGGCTGAAACGTGCCCAAATTGAAGAATTGCTCCTCGAAGAACAAGCCCGTCTCGAACGCATTGAACTGCGCCTTAAACAAATTGATGAAGAAGGTCTGTTTCCCAACTATAATATTGAAATTAAGCAAATCCCGCCCCAATACGCAGTGATGGTTCGGCAAGTGCCGAATATTGACTACGAAATTAAGCAGGTTTTTGATGATCTATATGAGGGTCTTGAAGAAATTGACGGCGACATAAGCTTGCCCCTCGTCCTGTTTGATCGCTGGGATGCCCCCACCATTGATCTAGGCTATATCACGTCGCAGAAATTAGATGACATAGCGATTTCAGTCAGCAATTACAGCGCTGAACAAGTCAGTTTACCCGCCATGCCTACAATGGCGAGTTTGCTTTATACCGGCCCACGGGCTGATCTCTATATCACCTATGGCCAAATGGTATCTTGGTTTGAAGCACACAACTACGATTATCAATTTCCAGCCCGCCAAATTTATTTACAACCGGGTCGTGATGAAAAGGATGCGCAGAACATCGTCGAGTTGCAAATGCCACTGGCTTAATCCGCTTTCTCTATTAACAAGTTTTCTCATCCACACTTAATAACCACCTTAAACTGTGTTTCACCTTGCCAAGCCCCCTCCTTTCAGGTAAGATTTGCCCGCTAATTCAACCGAAAGTGTTGAGTTGGTCTTCAAATCGCTTTCCGTCTAGATGCTACTAACCTCAATTAGTGAATTATCTGGACAAACCCATGGAAAGGAGTATAGTCTAACGTGAAGCGAAATTATGAAGTTGCTATAGTATTCCCCGCTGGTAAGAGTGACGAAGAGTATAAACAACTCGAAACTAAGGTCGGCGAGTGGATTGAACTCAATGGTGGTGAAGTCAATGGCTCAACCCATTGGGGTCGTCGCCGCTTGGCTTACCAAATTGGTCTAAATCGTGAAGGATACTCCGTATTCTTGGATGCTGATTTGGAAACTTCCGGACTCGGTGATATTGAACGGCGCATGAATATTGATACTGATATTTTGCGTTATCTCATCATTCGTGAAGACGAAGAATAATTTAGTGTTGGAATTTACAGGTTAATATATCAGTTTGGTTTGAACGGGGAAAAAGAATGGCACGTGGTTTAAATAAAGTCATGATTATTGGTAATTTGGGACGAGACCCGGAAATGCGTTATACACCGAGTGGACGCCCTGTGACCAGTTTTAATGTTGCCACGACCCGTTCATGGACAACCTATGAAGGCGAACGTCGCGAAGAAACCGAGTGGTTTAATGTTGTTGCTTGGGGTCCGCTTGCCGAAATTTGTAATTCACATCTCAGTAAAGGCCAACAGGTCTATGTTGAGGGTCGTTTACAAACACGCGGCTGGGAAGATCAACAGGGCAAACGGCATTATCGCACCGAACTCGTGGCCCAAGAGATGATTATCTTGGGAGATCGCCAAACAACTCGACATATTAATTCTGATGATGCTGATTACTCTGACATTGACGAGGGTGACCTCGCATTCTAAGTCACAATTTTACTAAGGGATATCATTGTCGATATCCACTAAGTCGATAACAAAAGCAAACAATTTTCATGAGGAGAAGTTCGTCCTATGAGCGACGAAAACATTAACGATGAAATCGTCGATGATGAAATCGAAGACGAAGACGATGATGATGAAGAAAACGAAGAATTAGATGAACGCGGTGGTGGCGGTGGTCGTGGCCGTGGCCGTAACAACCGACGTGGTGGTGGCGATCGTCGCTATTCACGCGGTGGTGGTGGTGGACGCCGTTTCCGTCGCCGCCGGGGCTGTCCGTTCTTGGTTGATGGCAAATGCAAGATCGACTACAAAGATGTCGAAAACTTGCGCCAATATTTGACCGAGACCGGCAAAATTCGCCCCCGCCGTCAAACTGGTGCTTGCTCTAAATGTCAACGTGAATTGGCCCGTGCAATTAAGCGCGCCCGTCACTTGGCACTCTTGCCTTACGCACCAGAACACATTCGTTCCAGTTATCAATAAAACGCAGTGACGTGTGCAAACTTACCAAGACCAGTTTTAATAAAACTGAGGTAAGTTTGCGTACGCTTTTATTGAACATCTAAAATTCGTTACGCGACCTATCAAGGAATATTTTTCTATGGCGAAACGGAACACAACGGGTAAACCGCGCAAAGCACGGGATACCGAACACAAATTACATCGCTCCAAAGCTGAACAAGAACGTTATTATCAACAACTTGCCCTGATATTCGGTGGTGTTGTCATCGCTATCGTTGTAGTTGCCATTATGTATGCTTTGGTAAATGACTATTTGTTGGTGCCGGAGCGTGCCATTACGACCGTAAATGGCGAAAGTGTGAAGACTAAAGAATTTCAACGTCGGTATCGTGCCGAACGTTGGTTTTTTGCTAACGAAATCACCGAAGCTATCCAAATTTCAGGTGGAAATGATCAATTGCTCAGTTTCTACTTGCAAAACTTAGAAGTACCCGCACCGTATAATTCACAACAAAATGGTGCGCTTATTTTCTTGCAAGATGAAAATGCTTTTGGTCGTTTTGTGATGCAACAACTTGAATTGCAAGTTGCCTTGGAACAAGAAGCGGATAGCCGGGGCGTTAAAGTTGATGAAGATGCCATTCAAGCCCAAGTGGATGATTATATCACCCGTTGGACAGGTGTCAGTCTTACGCCAACACCGGAATCAAGCGCAACTGCTGTCAGTTCAGCGACCCCAACACCGCTGATTACAGCAACCGCCAGCAACACGCCGACTCCAACGGATTTGCCCACCGAAACACCCTTGCCCACTGTCGAAGGTTGTGAAGGCGACGATTGTGCAACAGTCACACCGCCCGCGACCCTCGAACCCACTGAAGAATTACCGCCGACAGAAACGCCAACATTGTTGCCGACTGTTGAAGGTTGTGAAGGTGAAGATTGTGCAACGGTGACACCGACTGTCCCGCCAACCAATACACCGCTTCCGCGCGATAAGGTTGAATCCACCCTCGATAACTTCGATGAAGATTATTTTGGCGAAGCTAAAGATATAGCCAAGGTGGATCGGGATGTCGTTTACGATATTTTCTATCTCCGGGCATTACGTCTTGCCTTGCGTGATGAAATCGCCAAGGACCTCCCCACAGAATCGGTGTGGGCCGAAAGCCGTCATATTTTGGTGAGCGCCGACAATCCAGATCCAAACGCCAGCGGAGCCACTTTTGATCCGGCAATCTGTGAAACGGATGCATGGCAAACTGCTAAGGTCGAAGCCGACGCAATTTATAGTGAATTGCAAGCCGGTGAACCCTTCGCGTTACTTGCTCAAACTGCTTCAGATGATCCGGGGAGTGGTGCCAATGGTGGTAACTTAGACTGGGCTGAAGTTGAACAAACTTATGTTGAATCCTTTGCCGATGCAATTGTAAATGCGCAAGTGGGTGCAATTACTGAACCAGTTTGTAGCCAATTCGGTTGGCACATTATCCAAGTTTTGGATCGTGAAGTTCGTGAAGTCAATGCGATTGATTTACGCCAACGTCAACAAGAAGCTTATCAAGAGTGGGAAGATAATCTTCTGATTGATATTGATGTTGAACGTGATGAAAATTGGACTGAACATATTCCGTCCGAACCAACTTATGACGAGTTACTTGGGGACTTATATCCCTCAAGCTAGTTCTCGTTTGAGTTAAATACATGCCAAATGTAAAGCCAGCTTATTTTGATATGAGCTGGCTTTTTTCTTAGACAGAAACTGAACCATTATTTAGTCATTATTGTAAGCTACATGTGATTAGCCATGAACTAAATGTGCCGGGGAAAAACATGTTTAAATATGCTGATTTTAAAACTTTAGTTGTTGATAGTGAGGGTGAGCATCAGGCTTATTTGCGTGATGTCGATACCCAGTGGCAAACTCTCCATGCCGAAGCTTTCGCTCAAATTCAAGCCAATGAACCGGTGACTGCGTTATTAGATTGCATCCACTATGCCCTTGTGATGAGCTCTATTCATAGCTGGCGCGCTGACATCCACGAAGACTATGAAGAACAATACTATGCCATCAATACGACATTCGGTCCAAATGCCGCGCAACTAGCGAATGTGATGAATTACCTTGAAAATCAGTTAATCCCGCAAATTTCGCCATTTAATCAAGTGCTAGCCTATGGTGAGTTGGCGCGTTTCTCCGACGAAAAAACAACCTATCTAGATAGATTTGAGAACGCCTTAGAAAATATTCGGGATTCCTATCAAAAGGCTTATGCCTTGTTGCAAAGGTTGAGTAATTTCCCTGAATTCATCAATATTCAGCAAACTTATGACGAATTAGAAGATGTTGTCCAACAAGTCAAAGATAACTGGCAACAAGCTAACTTGTATATTTCTATCGCAAAATTAGAAGATTATCCTCATCAAGCCCATGCTACGCAACTCGCGCACGAAAAAGCTAATTTGATTGATGATCCGTATTTTAAAATGAGCACCCTATCCTCGCTCAGACGCCAATTGACGCTTTCTGAAGAGACCAAGGCTGAACTGTTGGCGGCGATGCAAAATACCTTGCCCCAGATTAAATCTACCCGACCTAAATTACAGGCCATGTATCATCTCTATAAAATTGCCACGCCCGCAGAACAAGCAGAAATGACGCATACGGTTCTGGAAGCATTTTCAAAGGATTTATCTACTGAATATGCACAATTAGGCGTCATTCAATACTATGGTCCTTTATTCAATGACAAACCGCGCCAAAAACTGCTCTCTATCGCGCGTGGCTTTGATAATCAGATGTATCGAGCCCGCGGATTAGCCGTCTTTTTGCCCAATCTAGATATTACGGATAAACAGACGATTCAACGCGATATTCTGGACTATCTCGTCCACTTAAGCACTCGTTCACGAAGCCAAACGCTCTCGTTATTTATGCGGCGCGAATTATTTAGCCCCGAAGTTTGGGGCGAAACGATTACCGGTCAAATTGCCCAAATCATTAGCCAGACCTGCGCAGATTGGGTTATCCAAGCCTAATTGAGCGTGCTCGCCCCATAAAGAATTGTCTGAGTTTATGTAATTCTGGTGATTTGTTCGTCCTAACTCTTGACAGAGTGCGCAGGATTTTATATCATTTTCCAAGTTAACCTTCCTGAGTAGCTCAATGGCAGAGCAATCGGCTGTTAACCGATGGGTTCCTGGTTCGAGTCCAGGCTGTGGAGCAGAAAACGCCTCGTTAATCGGGGCGTTTTTATTTCTCTGGATTATGCCCCTGATTGGCCTCATAGATAAAGCGCAATCCATCCAATGTCAGTTCTGGTGCAACGGTGTCCAGCACGTCTGTGTATTTGTTAATCAGCGTTGCCAGCCCACCTGTAGCGATGACTGTTGTTTTCTCAGAGTCAAGGCTTTTCTTGATGCGCTGGGTGATGCTCTCCACAAGGCCAACATACCCCCAGAATAAGCCAGATTGCATAGCATGGA
>JBNLCD010000246.1:0-7951 GCA_050303635.1 Anaerolineae bacterium | reverse complement strand
CTATGATCCGCCGGGGGGCAGTGTTCAATTCTTAGCTTATGTAACCATTACCATCGTGCCCAGTGTCACGGGTGATTATATTATTGCCAATAACTCGGCCAATATTGCCGGACCCACGCAACTCTACGATGTCTACGAAAACTCATTTGATCCCAATAACCCCGCCCCAACGCACCTTACCGCATATAGTGTCTATACCAGCGATGAGTATAGTTTTGTGGCAGGTACAACCTATATTATTGTTATGAACACATCCGATCCAGCTCCAACAGCCAGCACCCCGTGGAGTCTCTCCATTAGTGGGCCAAGCATGTTTGTCAATGCGACTGGCACAACCCCATATTTTGAAGGCAGTTTTGATGACGGCCATGATGTCTTCTTTGAACAAACGTATTGTGGCGGTGACAGCATTGAATATCGGGTGGTAGGGCCCCTCGTACCAACAGCGACGGGGACTTATGTTTATACAGATGGTTCTCTTCAAGACAGCAACGGTGAAGATATTGCCATTAATCTTTATGTCAACAACTTTGACCCCAATAATCCTGCCCAGAATTATGTTGCTTATGCAGATGATGTCGAGCTTTTAACGCTCACGGCAGGCGTACCTTATTATTTTGTCGTGAGTGAATATGATTGTGGCGACCCATCGGCTCCGATTTGGCGTTTCTTCTTAGCGAGTGATGTCGGAACGGTTGTGCCCGGTGGCTTTGGTTTGCAAAGTTCCCAATCCGCGCCCCAAGTCGGTATGATTTCGATCAGCACGGCCCAAGCGCAACCCGTTTATGAATCGGCGGGTGGTGGCGTTGTCCGGGATGGAAGTGGCCATGAACTCTGGCTTCCCCAAGATTTTGATCATAGTGGGGCCGATACCCATCTGGTGATGAGTAGCACGGAAATTGATGGTCGAATCTGGTATCAAATCTTCATTGGCAATGGGGCGAGCTTAGTTTGGGTGCCAGCGGATAATGTCACCGTTGTGGAATAATCATTCACAAGATTAATGGAAGAATTTGCAAAGCCATCTGACCCGATGCGGCAGGTGGCTTTTTTGTTTGGATTGGGAAGTAGATACCGCAAATTTCCCAATCTTTTTATGCCCAAAAATCAGATCCAATTTTTGATCTGTAATCCAAATCATTCTTTTTTCGCGTACATACGAATGTTAGCAATGTTTTCAATATATCCAAGAACAATATGACAATAGGTAATCCTGGAAAGGTACACATGTTACGGAAATTCTTCATTCTCAGTCTAGCAATCGTTTTACTCGGCGGAATCGCGATTGATTATTCAACACCAGTCAGCACTAATGCCGCATCTAATTTTGAATTCATCTCATTTGATGGCAATCAGGTTATTTTCCGCTATACCGGTTCAACAGATGATGGCGGTGGCGTTGATTATGTCATGGTCGTCTTTTATGGGGCTAATGGCATTATCACAGACACGGATCGTACCGCGGTGCCAGTTGGGGATACAGTAATCTTTGACGATGATATCGCTTGTACTCCGGGAACTGGTTTTCCTGAAGATCTGAGGCCTTGTACAATCGAAATTTATGATATTTCAAGTGATATAGAAGAGAATGATCCGGCGGCGTTGCCTCTAATTTTTGCTAGTCCACTATTGTATCCGGTCAATCCATCTGCGCAACCGGCCCCGCAAGTTGGCACTATTTCCATCAGCGTCAGTCAAGCGCAACCTGTTTACGAATCTCCCAGCGGCGGGGTTGTTCGGGATGGGGGTGGCCATGAACTCTGGTTACCCCAAGACTTTGATGGCAACGGTTCCGATACCTATCTGATCATCAGTAGTGCCGAAATTGATGGTGAAAATTGGTTCGAAATCTGGATTGGCGATGCGGGTTCTACTGTTTGGGTACCAGCCGCTAATGTCACCGTTGTGGAATAATCATTCACAAGATTAATGGAAGAATTTGCAAAGCCATCTGACTCTATACGACAGGTGGCTTTGTTGTTTGGATTGCTTAGATACTCCGGCACAACTTCTTCACGCCGTCATCCAAATCTTTATTTTCTATCGTACATACGCATATCAGCGCTGTCTTAATCTGCGTGATATATTTTATCTGTTTTATTGAAGTAAGCCTGCTCAGGGAGAGGGTTATTGATGATGTCTAAACGTTTATTGATGATTTGTCTGGTAATGATCGCCATCATTGTAACAGCCTGCGGTGGGGAGGATGATACGACCACTAAGGAACCTAAGCCAACAAATACGGAAGACGCTAGCCTCAGCGCAACTTTTACACCCATGTCCACGGCAGATTTGCCCGCCATTGAACTTCTTGAAGGGTCAGCCAACACCTGCCGCATCATCAACGGTTTTAGTGATTTGGTCGGCTATCGCGCCATATTTTATGAAACAACGACGGAAACACCTACTGAAATTCGTTTGCTGGATGCCGAGGGGAATGTCCTGATTCATCAAACGCAACAAGGCGAAAATAAAGATGGTGCACAAGGTTGGGGTTGGTATCCGCCTGTTTATGATGTGCCCGATAACAGTGCACTCACCCTCGAACTTACCGTTCATTTAGGTGTCGCAGAAGATGCGCCAGCCACAAGCGTCACGACTTTAACCTACAACTGTACCTCCGGCGAAACCATCGACACATCATTCGTGCGTAATCCGTAAGTCACCAGATATTGGCCTATATATAGTGGAGCTCATTGGTTAGTTTTACCGCCATTGTGATCTCCAAATTCATACGAACTCGCCTTTACTGAGAATTATGCCATATGGGATATATAAATTCTCATTCTAAATACCTAAGCTTAATTAAGGGATATCTAAGATAGTAATAAAAGAATTGATCCATAAGACAATTTGTCCTGTACAGAGAGAGGTTAATTGATGACATTCATCAAATATTGTTCGATTGTCAGCTTAGTGGTGATGATTGCGTTGACGGGAAGTCTATCAACGCAATCGAATGTAGAAGCACAAGATTTTGTACCCCGAATTAGCTTGATTAGTGCGCCTGATGTTGATACATGCACACAGTTCGACTTTTTGCTACCCATTGACGTTGATTTTGACGGACAACCGCGCTCCTACAGTGATGAAATGCGGGTAGATGGTGTTGGCCTAGTGCGAAGCTTCAAAGAAACATTTACAGGACCGCTCACCGGACCGGAATTTTATGGATTTTATCCAGCTGATGCATATTCAGTCCCCGCGCATACAACGATCCGCATTGTCATTTACACCTATTTTGATGCCGCCGCGACTCATAAATCTTGGCAAAGTGAAATGCATTTTGATTGCACCGATGGTACGATTAGTTATTTCTACGATGGTCCACCGGTAAGTTCCCAACCCGCTCCGCAAGTGGGTATGATCTCAATCAGCACCGCGCAAGAACAACCTGTTTATGATGCAGCTGGCGGAAGCATCGTACGGAATCGTGATCGTAGTGAACTGCGGCTTCCCCAAGATTTTGATGGCAACGGCTCGGATACCTATTTGGTCATGGGTAGCGCTGAAATTGATGGCCAAACTTGGTATGAAATTTTCATTGGTAATGGCGCGAGTATGGTCTGGGTACCGGCGAATAACGTCACTGGCATCGAATAATCACTAGCTTGAAGTCAACAAATGAAAATAATAAAGCCACCCGTCATAGTCGATGGGTGGCTTTTGGTTTATTTATTTGAAAATCATCAACCACAGTCAATTGATTTGCAGGCTTGTTAGGCGACGACGGGCACGCCTATTTTCTCCACGATGAGTAGAAAATCGACTTTGGGATGCAATGTCACGGGAAATGGGCCGATGTTTGGAATGATGGAAACAACCTCGCCTTCCAAACTATTCAAAAACAGCTCAAGTTTATCTTGATCAGCCGTCATTCTCATATCGAACCGATGCACTTTGTACTTCATGGGCCTTACCTTTCAAACAGCTTCCAAAAGCTTAAAATGGGTGGCAGGCTATCTTTATTATATAATTTTTCGCACGGTGAAACAACAAACCCCCGGCGGAAAGTATATCACCGGGGGCCCTGCATTTGCTTGAATATCCTAAGTCATATAGGATTGATGTGATACCCAGCGCCGAATCAAGGAAAATCTCCATGACAGAACCTCAAATTAACGCCGTCACCACAAACGGAACCTTTGCGGAAATTATCGCCGACGCCAACCCAACTGTGCAAGCCATTGCCCACGCCATTCGTGCTTTGTTTGCCGACGTGATGCCTAATATCACGGAAGTAGCGTGGCCCAAACAAAAAATTGCGGGTTATGGCGTTGGTCCCAAGAAGATGTCCGAGCAGTTTTGTTATCTGGCACTCTTTGAAAATCATGTGAATCTAGGTTTTTATTATGGCGCGGATTTAGCTGACCCTGAAAATTTGCTCGAAGGCAGTGGTAAGGCCATGCGCCACATCAAGATTCGTTCGGTTGCCGAACTTGAACAACCCGCTATTCGCCAATTGATTGAGCAAGCGAGCACCCATTTACCCAAGTTGAAGCAATAAGCGCTACCGATAAAACCAATTGTCGACGACTTCGATGGTTGAGCGACGTTGATGCACTCCATACCACGCCAGCGCTAAAGCAATGACGCTGTCATCATGTAAACCCGCCGGCGCTGAATAGCGGCTGTGACCTGTTGAGGCAGAAACTTGGCGTTCGTAGGCTTCGAGTTCACCGATTAAAATCTCATCATCCAGGATGTGAATTTCATCCCGTTCAAAAGCCAGCACCAAACTTTCAATAAGCGGCGGTTTACTGCGAGCCGTCGTCGTAAACGGCTGAACGGGTAATCCTTCGCGTTGCAGGGCCTCAATATTGGGTGAGCCGATGCTATTGGCTTCAGCGACAATCAAATGCGGTTGCCATTTTTCATAAAGAGTAAGCAATCGTCCGCGCTGGAGTGCCCAATCGACGCCCTTAAATCGATCAATCGCGACCAGTTCGCGCGTTGCCACATCCATGACGGTGATACAGGTATAATCTTGGAGTTGGGCCCAATCAAGGCCAAACACAAATATCCCCTCATAAGGTTCACGCGGCCCTAGTTGAGCGGCCTCGCGCACCTTGCGAAATACTTGGCCATCGCTTTCCAAAAATTGAGCCAAAATTTCTTGTTGATAGGTGGTGGAGGTCATGTCGTTAGCTAACTCAGCGACAGCCACACTCGATAAATGCGGGTTGGCGTGAGTCGTAAAATGCCACGCTTGCCAGCGGTCGGTGTCATCTTCCATAGCACGTTGATACAGATGATAAAACCAATTGCGCCGTTGGGGGGTGCTGATAAAAACGGCGTCTCCATCCCTGTCAGCGAGCATCGGGGCGGCGACTGCGAACCATGTCGCGGGATCCAACAGAGCACATTCATCAAAGACAATCAAATCCGCATCATCGCCGCGTAGCACATCGGGATTACTGCCTGTTTTAACGCGAAGCCGACCTCCGTTTGGAAAATAGAGCAAGCGCCGCGTTTCATTTTTATGTACCAGCTTATTTTCAATCAGGGGATACAACCATGTTTTGGCTTTATCCCAAAACGCATCGGCTTGGTCTTGGGTGGTGCTGGTTAGCAAAACTTTCTGACCAGCTAAAAAGCGTTGGACCGCAATTAAAGCCGCCAACGTCGTTTTACCCGCGCGCCGTCCCGCGCATATGACCTTGCGTTTGGCTGGATGGTTGATGATGTCAGATTGCAGGGGATACGGTTCGGGGAGGTGGAGGGAGATTTGGGGCATGAATGTCCTTGGGGTATCTTCATGTGGGGAAAATCTGGGAAACAGGGGTTAGAAATTTATTCTGTGGTATGCGCACGGCCACATTCTGAGACCTACAGCGGCGTTCTTTTATGCCAAAACTTTAACTTCAACATTTGCAGGCAACCAAACTTGGAAAGTAGTTCCTTCACCCGGAACACCTTGACTTTCAACTTCAATTTGCCCGTGATGATAACCAACAATTTCTTGGGCAATAGCCAAACCAAGACCCGTTCCCGGAACTTTGGATTGACTAGCCGTACTGCCTCGATAGAAACGTTGGAATACTTTGTCTTGTTCAGCGGGTGATATACCCGGTCCAGAGTCAATTACAGCAAAACCCATATATTGGGTGTTGCCGTTTTCTTTGGCTGATGTTGTAACCGTAATGGTGCCATTCTCTGGCGTGTAATTTATCGCATTGGTCAAAAGGATACTTAAAACTTGCCCAATAAAGCCACGATCTGCTGTTATCGGTGCTAAATTCTCAGTCGGGATATATGTCATTTTGATATTCTTGCCCTTAGCCAGAGTATGACGATCTTCCACATATTCCCGGCACA
Source organism: Anaerolineae bacterium (assembly GCA_050303635.1). Lineage (GTDB taxonomy): Bacteria > Chloroflexota > Anaerolineae > Aggregatilineales > J027 > JAKEEQ01. Next base: position 1,633 of record JBNLCD010000246.1, on the reverse strand, counting down.
ATTCATCCAAATCAACTTCAATCATATCAAAGTCTACGCGACCTTGATCAAAGCGGGATAACCTCAGCAAATCATCGATTGTAAGGGCTAGTCGATCCGTTTCGCGCTGTAAACGCCCCAGATAGATTTCGTTTTTGTCGGGTTTGAGTTGCATCAATTCGTAGGTGAGTTTGAGATTGGTAATCGGTGTTCTCAATTCATGGGAAACATTGGAGACAAATTCATCTTTGGTCCGACTCAGTTCTTTAAGACGCTGATTGGCAATTTCAAGTTGATGGGTTCTTTCTTGAATTTCAACTTCAGCTTCTTTGGCTTGCGTAACATCACGCATAATAACTAGTTTGCCCAATGGCTGTTTTTTATGGTCGGTCAACGATGCAATCTGAAGATAAAAATAATGTTTCTTATCTTGGGTTGGAATTGTGATTTCTGTATTGAGATCATCAAAATCTCGCAACTGGTCGATAAATTCAGACCATTGCGGCAAAATAGTCGTAATAGGCTGGCCAATAACTTTTGAATTAAGTTGATCAATATTGGCTTGAGCGGCACGGTTAAAGTCAACTAATCGTTGCTGAGAATCCACAACAATGACCATATCTTGCATGTTCTCGATAACAAGCTCGCGCGCAATTGGGACCAAATCAAAGAATTTAAAACGCAGAATTGCCCAGGCGATGATCAGATTGCCAATACCAAATGCAAAGGGTGACATATCTCTTTGTCCAGCTATCGTCCAATCAGTAAATAGGGGTATTAATGTGCCAAATAATGGTGTAAAGATGCCAATAATAAAGAGTAAACCCTGGAATCTATAAATCACTTTGGTGCTTCGCAAAAACTGGATGATGAACCAAGCGGCCAGAAAGATAGTAGCGTACGAAGTTACGGCCAAAAGCCAATAACTAATACCAAACTCATAATCTACTGTCCCAAATGGATGCGTATCCACCAAGTATGTTTCGGTACGTATCAAATGGTGAAGTGAATTCGTAAACATCAGCAAAATGAGAATAAGAGGAAGCGCCAATATCACGACCTGAAACCAGCTTTTAAATCGGAGCGGATGCTTGGTATAGGCTAGCGCAAAAAAAACGATAGTGGGCGCAATTAAAACAGCGGGAATAAATTGAACATCATCCCAAAAGGTTTTTGTTGCTAAGTTAACACTAATTAGCTCAAAAATATTACCGAGTATCCACATTGCTTGGACAAAATTGAGAGTGGCAAAAATGCGATGGCCAGCAACCTGGTGTTTGGTCCAAGCGAATAAACCAACATATAAGGCAATGCTGAATGAAGCACCATATGGAACAAGATAAGGGATAATTTCTAAATTTAAGGTCATTTTATGACAACACCATTAAGTGTTAAACATAGTCTTACTTAAGTATTGTCTCACATATTTAATCTTATGCCAAATCAAAAAGCATACCTTGTATATTTTTTCACAAAATGCAAACTTTTGTATTTCATAACAAGTAGATGGCCAAATAACAGTGTGCAACATCTATAGCTAGAATGAACTGAGTTACTTGCTTAAATATTAGAAGAAATCTACCCTATTTTGGAGCCGCTAATCTGACCCCAGAGCATGATTAATCAAGGCGCTGATAGCGATCAATGAGTAAAT
>JBNLCD010000245.1:0-7956 GCA_050303635.1 Anaerolineae bacterium | reverse complement strand
GAACAAGCAACGCATTTCAACGTTAACTGGTTGCGGAACGCCAGTTGCCAAAGCGGCGGCGCTTTCAGCAACAATACGATCTTCAGCAAGTGAAGGATCTTCAAATGCGGCCAACAAACCGGGCAAGCGACCTTGTTCAACGGTGTAGCTCAAAACGGTCGGTACGTCAGTGGTGTACCAGGTCAAGAATTCTACAGCAACGTCCAAATTGTCACCTTCGGTTGCGGCGGGGATCATTGCATAGGAACCAGCTACTAACGGAGCAGGTTGGCCACCTTCGAACATCGGGAACGGAGCCAAGCCAAGGTTGTCGCCGAGAGTTGCAATCATACCGGTATCGCCACCTAAGCTCCAGTCACCATTGATCGTCATAGCGGCTTTGCCTTCTTTGAACAGGCCGTCTAAACAGTCATAGTTACATTCGCTGGAGGTTACACCAAGTTCCTTGAAGCTGGAGAGCAATTCGTAGGTCTTAACCAAGGATTCGTTGTCCAAGTCGGGGGTAACGCCATCTTCAGCGAACCCAACGAACGGAACGCCGTCCGGATTAATAGCTTGCATCCAGGGGAATACCCAGAAGCTTTCTTCGTGACTGAATACGAAGGGGGTGAAACCTTCAACGTCAGCATTTTCTTCTGCCAAAGCTTCGCTCAAAGCAACCAAATCTTCAACGGTAGCCGGCGGGGTTTCAACATATTCCTTGTTGTAAATCAACATCAAGTGGTTACCGGCGCTGAAGGGGATACCCCAAGTTTCGCCGTCTAAGACAACAGTATTCAAATAAACAGAAGTATCGAATAATTCGTCAAGCGGTTGGATCAAACCTGTTTCGGTAAACGGACCAGCGTGGTCAGAAACAGTCCACATGAAATCGGGCAAGCCTTCACCAGCCAAAGCGGCAGATTGGAATTCTTGACGGAGTGCTTCAACGTCTTTCTTTTCAACGGTCAAAGTTGAACCGGGAGCATTTTCAGCGGCCCATTCATCAAATGAAGCAACAAGTGCGTCATTGAAGGATTCATCTTCTTTAGACCAGAGAACTAAATCTACAGCGGGGAGTTGAAGTTGTTCACCTGTGTTAGCTTGGGGAACATCATTGGATGCCATTGAGGGGGCAACAGCACCTGCGATCATCATCACCACCAAAAGGGTGATGCTAACGAATTTGAAAGATTTACTCATTGGTAGGTTCTTCCTTTTAACTTTATAGGGTTTAAAACATTAAATTGTTGCAGACGCAATAATTAATTTATTGCCGCGATAAGCATAACATATCGCTGATTATTTATACAAATATTTTTTTGGTGAAAATAACCAAATCAATTGCCTTAACTTCACAGTTTAATGCTCAAAACGTTTCAATAATTAAAAACAATTAGGGAAACACTATTATTTGCTTTAAAACTATTAGGGGTCCAACAAAAACCTTAATTCTACGTTACGGGAAAATAAAAGAGTGTAGGCGAACCTACACTCCTAAATCAAATTCATGGTATATCAATTTTACATAACTTCTGGCGCTGACATCCCCATCAGATTGAGCACCCGTTTGAAGACAATTTGAGCCGCTCGATATAACCGTAAGCGTGCTTTAGCCACATCTTCCGGCACTTCGGTATGTAATACGCGTGATCGTTCATACATGGGATGGAAAGCACGGGCCAAATCATGCGCCCAGATTGCCAAGTGATGCGGTGCAATATTGTCATGCGCAAAATGTAGAATTTCGGGCAATTCCAGCATTTTCATCACAAATTCACGTTCTTCTTCATTGAGAAGATTCAAATCAGCGCCATCATCCCAATTTTCGGGATATTCCCGCGCTTCAATTTGACGGAAAATGCCCGCACACCGCACATGCGCATTCTGAATATAGAACACTGGATTTTCGTTTGATTGCTTAACTGCCAGACTCAAATCGAAGTTAATCGTGCTATCCGTACTCCGATTTAACATGAAATAGCGAACGGCATCGGGCCCAATTTCGTCAATCAATTCGTCTAGCGTGACATATTGCCCCGCCCGCGTGCTCATCCCGACGACTTCACCATCTCGCACCAAATGAACCCATTGGGTGAGGACAACATCAATATTTTCTGGATTATGCCCTAAAGCTTCGAGCGCACGGTTAACGGTTTGGGCTTCGGTGAAATGATCGGAACCAAAAATATCAATCATCCGGTCAAAACCACGGCTAATCTTATTGATATGATAGGCCACATCCGGCAAAACATAAGTCGGGTCGCCATTGCTCCGCACAATCACGCGATCTTCAATGTCGCCAAAACTGGTACTGCGGAACCATGTCGCAGGCGTATAGCCTTTTTCTTCCGCTTCCGCGACTTCTTCTTCGCTAGCCCCATCCCGTGTTTTCGCTAAATAAGTATGACCACGTTCAGCCAGTTGGTCCCGCACAGCCCATACACTTTCGTCTTCATAGACTGACAATTCATTAAAGAAGAGGTCAAATTTGACGCCAATACGCTTCATTGTGGCTTTGATCATGTCAAAGATTTGGTTTTCAGCAACGAGCTTAAAATCTTCCCATGATTTATCGAGCCAACCATCGCCATGTTCCGCGACTAAGGCTTTACCCATCTCAATCATATAGTCGCCTTGATAATGGTCTTTTTCGAGCTCCACATTTTGACCTAAAGCCTGTTGATAGCGAATTTTGAGAGTTTCGCCCAACATTTGCATTTGACGACCACCATTATTGAAATAATATTCGCGGTGTACTTGCCAACCACAGGCTTCCATCAAGCGTGCAATACCATCACCCACGACAGCCCCACGGGTCCGCCCCACATGCACCGGACCTGTCGGATTTGCACTTACAAATTCCACATTCACGACTTTGTTTTGGCCAATATTTTGTTTAAAAACAGTCTCGCCTGCGTTGATAATGGCATTGACTTGTTCAACCAACCAAGCTTCAGATAAGTGGAAGTTCAAGAAACCTGGGGGAGCTACATCTACTTTTAAGATGAGTCCCGATTCGGGCAAACTCTCTGCAATTGTATTCGCAATATCCAAGGGCTTCATCTTAAATGGGCGGGCAAAGGCCATGCATGCCACACTATATTGCCCTTGATCAGCCCGCTTAGAACGCGAAACTGGAACCGTTAAATCTTCGGCTTCGGGTAAATTACCCTGTGTTTGGGCATTTTGAATCGCCTCTCGAACAATATCTTCAATTTGATAGGGTAGGGGTGTAAAACTCAACCTTGGTGTCTCCTTATGAAATTATGTTCGGGTATGAGCGTCATTCTAACATAGTCAATCGGGTTTTCGAGTGGCCAAATCATCTAAATGGCCGAACATCTTGTTGAGTTAACCTATTAACTTATAACGGCAGTCCTTATTTTGAACATCTGATTTGGCAAAGATTTCATATTTATAAAATCTGTAACGATACTGTAACGAAGCTGTAACGCCTGTATGTCTAAATGGAATCGGTAGAGTTAAGTCTGACTACCATCATTCGCCACAAAACAGTTCAATATCGGGAGAAATTTATGTTTACTCATTCTAAGCGCTGGCTTGTTCTAGTACTTTTTTTAATAGGAATCTTCTCATTTGCATTCCTACAAAACAATCTAGCTCCACAGACAGTACATGCCATGAACGCCACCATGATTGTAAATGCGGCAGGTAACGCATCCGATGCCAATCCAAATGACGGTATCTGTGCGGCGGCTAACGGAAATTGCACACTACGTGCCGCGATTGAACAAGCCAATGCCGCGCCCGGTGAAGACAAGATTGAATTTGCAGCGTCCATTACTTCAGTCGCGGCTTTGGATTTACTCATTGAGGGCGCTGATCCTGTTATTATCGATGGCAAGGGACTTGTCACCATTATCAATTCCGAAAACGCCACTTCTGCTTTCAAAATAACCAGCGATTCTAATCAAATTGTGGGTGTAGCCATTACAGGTTATACAACAGCTATCCTCATCGAGGGACATACGAACCTCATCGGTACGGCTACGGAAACAAGCACCAACAATATCCAATTTTCTGATAATGCAACCGACATCAAAGTTACTGGCACTGAAAATCGTATTCGGAATGTATCTATTCGTTCAAGCAATGAACAATCTCAAGACGGCATAGGAATTGATGTATTCCGGCGTGGTATAACCGTCGAATATGTAGATATCGCAAACAAAGATACGGGCCTGAATGCCTATCTTCCAGAGGGCGATATTATGGTTGAAAGTAGTTCTTTCAGCAACAACAATACAGCCATCGATGTTGAAGATCGTGTCGCTTCAAGCAGTAAATTGACCGTTTGGGGAAGTACTTTCACAGATAATAAAACGGTTGGCATTATGGCATCGTATGTAGAAGTTGATATGCAAGCCAATATGTTTACCAATAACTTCACACATATCAATATAGATAAATCTCAAGTTGGCTATATCTATAATAACAACGTACACGAGGGTGAATTTGGCATTATCTTATCCGAAGCAGGTAATGTTGAGTTATTAGAAAATCTATTTGAAGATGTCTTAAACACTACCGTTTCTATTCTCAGTAATTCAGTCAACATCAATTTCCATGATAATATTTTAAATCAGAGTTGGATTGCATTGCAGGTTCGCTCCTCACGCGCAATCATCATAGCGAACAATTATATAGATTCAGCGCCGAATATCCCATTGACCTATTCAGCAAATATTGAAGGCAGTACCGATATTTCTGTCGTAAATAATAAAATCCTCGGTAACGATCAAATAGAGTATGGGTTGTTGTTAGAAAATATTACGGCAATAGCCTCTACCAATTATATTTCAGCGAATAACGTTGCGGGCTATGCCAAATCTCAAATGCGCATTGAAAATGTTGAAAGCCTCTATCTGAACAATAATGTGGTTGGTTTGAATTCGTCTGGCGATACGATTGTTGGCTCCAACAATGGTCGAGGCATCCATCTTCGCAATATTGTATCGAGTACAGTCATCAGTAACATCATTGGTAACGTGGAAACTGCTGTTTATTTAGATAACGTGTCTGATACGGGTATTAGTCATAATTTTATTGGCACCGATATCACTGGTATGCGTGCTTTTCGAAATGACGGACATGGCATTTACTTACGTAATACGGCCAATCTCACGTTAACGCATAATGTGATTTCAGCTAATGAATTACATGGTGTTTTTGTTGCTACATCTGCCGAAAATGTCGAGATTCGCAATAATATTATCGGTCTAAGCGCTGATGGTTCAATTGGCTTTGGTAACCAACGCAATGGTATTTTTATATCAGGCGCAACCATTAGTGGGATCAATATCACGACCAATACAATTTCAGATAATGACCAGTTTGGTGTCTGGATTCAAAACAATGCACGGGCAAACACCTTCCCCACATATACAATCGCAGAAAACAATATCGGCACAAGTCGAAACGGTGAAACGGGTATTGGTAATGGTCAAGGCGGGGTCTATGTAGGCAATGCCGGATTCATGATTATTCATCGAAATATTATTGCTGGCAATGCAGGTTCTGGTATTGAACTTAGTAGCGGCAGTCGTCGGGTTGATGTCTCCGCGAATGTTATCGGCCAAACACATCCCTGGGATCGTGGCACACTTTCACTTGATTCAAATATCTATAATGGATCAGATTTACCGAACGAATTTTACTTCAATGCCGAAGGTACACCTCTCGGCAACAGCGAACACGGTATTTCTGTACATGGGCAAACTGAAGACATCGCTATTGGTGAGCAAATGTGTATTAACAAGGATCAAGTCGGTATTTACACACGCTACATGTATTGCTCACTACCTAGCCCGCAGAGTTCAGTCCAGCCGAATATCATTACCCATAATCAGGGTGATGGTGTTCGTGTCGCCGATAATGGTTTCGCTACGATTAGTCAGAATAATATCAGCAAGAACATAGGTTTAGCGATCAATTTGCTTGGTGACACAGGTGTTGACCCTCTCCGTGAAGGCTTGAATGATGGTGCCAATCGCCTAGTGAGTCCGATTCGTATCGATGACATAGAGACCGATAACGGGGAACTTTACGTCACTTACGAATCGTTTTTCCCCGATCCCGCCCCCACCTATTTCATTGACTTCTACGCTAGTACATCATGTGCTAACAATGGCTCTGGTGAAGCTGAAATCTTTTTGGTGCGGGCTGAATTGTTTAGCTCAACTGACAATTCCCATCAAATCATTATTCCGTTTACAGGCGCTAGCTTTGTGACGGCGGTGGTCAATATACCGGGTAGAGGCACATCTGAAGTCTCTGATTGTTACCAACGTGGCAGAGTTTTAGCCGCAGATGATGGTGGTCGTTTGGAAGAAGCCGTCTGCACATTGACAACAACGGCTGATCCAACAACGGTGCGTGTGGGTCCCGGTGAAAATCGTGGTGTTTTTACAACGTTGTCCAGTGGCGAAAGTTTAGGTGCTATCGCTCAACTTACGGTAGCCGATGGATCTGAATGGTGGCAACTCGATCAGGCAGATGTTCCGGGTGGCGTCTCTGCGAATGAACTTTGGCTCAATAAAGCGGAAGTTCAAGCTTCCGGCTGTGATGATTTACCGGAAGGTGAAGCCCCCCCTGTGATTGCACCGATTATACCCACTGTCACTCCAGTGGTCATTGTCGAGGATGGCGGCACACCACCACCTTCCGGCGGCAACAATCCACCACCCTGTTATGGTGTGAGTGTCAGTCATTCGCCGTCGGGACTTGGCTCAGTTAATTTAAGTGGTAGCTCCTGTGCCGGCGGTTATCAAGCTGGAACATCAGTGAGTGCCCAAGCTACACCCAATGTCGGGGTGGTATTCCTCCGGTGGGAAGGGTCGTGTATTGGTGGTTCATCGACATCGGCGAACATCAATTTCACCATAAATCAATCTTGTTCACTGACGGCTTACTGGAGCTACATCAACTAGAAAATTGTCATTAAGATTAAGCGACTATCTTTTACATGGATAGTCGCTCCTTCTTTTCCCCAACTTGTCTGTTTAACGATTCAAACTTTCGCTGAAACCGTAATTTACCAATATTTCTGCCAATACTTTCGTCATTTATTCAAATTTGGTTTGTAAAAAATAGCACAAACCTGCTACAATAGCCACGATTTGATAAATGTTCGGATTGTTTAGTAAATACGCGATAACTCCCTAGATTTATCGCAGTTTTGAGCTATAGTTAATGGATGATAAAGCCCATCACCCGTTGTATTGGGAATCAACTTATGAAATAGTATTGCGATTGATGGTGCTCTATCCTGATATTGACCTTGATTCACTGGGGATTCAGCAGTTGTTAGAAATGATTTTAGCTCTGCCTGAATTCGCAGATGATGTACGTTTAGTCAATAATGGCATCCTTAATGAGATTTTACGTGAGTGGTGCGAGGAGGCACTCTAGTCTATGACCACTGGTAAAGAACCCATTGACCTCAGAGAGTTGCATAATCCCGAAATTCCACTGCCGGAAGGTCTGTCCAATAATGTCGCGCTGACATCCCTGAGTACGTTGTATAACTGGGGACGTAGCAAGTCGACATGGCCCCTCCTCTTTGGGTTGGCGTGTTGTGCAATTGAAATGATTGCCACTGCCGCTGGACGTTATGACCTATCCCGCTTTGGGATGGAAGTTATGCGGGCGAGTCCGCGTCAAGCTGACCTCTTGATTGTATCCGGAACCGTCACCAAGAAAATGGTTGTACCCATCGTACGCATTTTCAACCAAATGCCTGAACCCCGCTATGCTTTGGCGATGGGTGCTTGCGCATCTGGTGGTGGCCCTTTCAAAGAAGGCTACAACGTGGTCAGTGGGATTGATAAATTTATTCCTGTAGATGTATATGTACCGGGGTGTCCCCCGACTCCACAAGCATTACTGTATGGTTTGTTGACTTTGCACCGCAAGATTGAAGGGCAAAGTTTGACCAACTTAAACAGTGTGCCG
>JBNLCD010000244.1:0-7991 GCA_050303635.1 Anaerolineae bacterium | reverse complement strand
CGGTGGTCCTATTCTCTTTACTGATTTACCCACCTCAGCCCAATAGTCTACGGTCTTGGCTTGACAAATGGCGGGTGAGTTGAAGCTCACCCGTTTTTATTTTACCAATATCTATCTGAGATGAACTCTATATTGCGCACCCCATGCCTTTCTGCCAAGATACTATTGAGAATAAAACTCGTCCTGAAATATTGCAGGAGTATTTATGATGATGCAGGTTTCTGAACTTAATATTTATCCCATAAAATCTTGTGCGGGCAACTCTTTACAAAGTGCATCAACCACCTCGCGGGGTTTTGAATTTGACCGTTATTGGCTCATTACCGAACCCGATGGCACCTTCATGACGCAACGCGATTATCCACAAATGGTGCATATTCAAACACGCGTAGAAAATAACCGACTATATTTTAGCGCACCTGATATGCCCGAAATCAGCGTCTATGCCAAATTTGTCGGCACTGAGCTTGCTGTCCAAGTTTGGCGTTCTAAGGGCATTGAAACCTATGACTATGGCGACAATGTTGCGGAATGGCTCAGTACTTATTTAGGGACAGATGCGCGGCTTGTTCGCATGAAAGATACTTATCAACGTAAAGTAAATCCCGATTATGCGCTGAGTGATACCGATCAAGTTGGCTTCGCCGATGGCTATCCCTTCTTGTTAACCACCCAAGCCAGTTTAGATGATCTGAACGAGCGTCTCCCTGAGCCACTACCCATGAATCGTTTTCGGGCCAATATTGTTGTCAGTGGCACCGAACCGTTTGCTGAAGATACATGGCAACGTATTAAAGTCGGCGAGGTGATATTCGAAGTTGTCAAACCTTGTGCCCGTTGTGTGGTGACGACCACCGATCAAACCACGGCGGAGCGTGGCAAAGAACCGCTGAAAACATTGGCGACTTATCGCGACAACGGCAATGGCGTCATGTTTGGGCAAAATCTCATTCATCATCATCTCGGTAAAGTGAAGGTCGGCGACTCGGTTGAAATTTTGGCGTATCGTTAACCTTTCTCAGCACAACTTGCCAAATTGGACTATGATTGAGTGACCTTAATTTGAATCCGTGCAAAGTTTAATCAGAGAATTATGCCAACACCATTTACACATTTAGCGTATGCTCAAATCTTTCAACAAGACAACAGCTTAAACGACAACCAGCGTATGCTCTTAAACGAGCATTGGGGCGATTTTTTATTCGGTTCTATTGCCCCAGATAGTCAACATATGGCTAATTTACGTCGTCATGAAACCCACTTTTTTCATTACGGCGCACCACCTGTTTCGTCACCAGTCAAAACATTGCTAGACGTTCATCCCGCGCTCGCCGCTGAAAATATTCAGGATAAAAGTCGCCTCGCTTTCTTAGCCGGGTATATGGGCCACCTAGCCGTTGATGAAATGTGGTGGAATGAATTTTTCTATCCCAATTTCAGCGGTGAAAGTACCGGCGATTGGCGCAAATATCTATTTTATGCCCATGCGTTATTGGCCATTATTGATCAACGCGATTATGAAAGTCTCACTCCTGATTTATATGAAACAATGCAATCTAGTGCGCCAAATTTGAACTTACCGTTTATAAAAGATGATGCAGTGGTGGCTTGGCGTGATCTGATTGCCAAACAAATATCGCCCGATGGTGAACCGCAAACGCTTGAAATCCTAGGCGGGCGTTTGCCACAAGGCACAGATGCCCTTATTGCCTTTTTAGAAGATACCCCACGCCTTGAGCGTGAATTATGGGGTTTAATCTCGCGCGAAGCACTTGCCATCGTTGAAAGCCAGATGCAAAAGCACATGGCCACAACCATTATGAATTATTTAGCGGCCTACTAAGGATAAACGCACCTATGCACATTCTTGTTACTGGTGGAGCTGGTTATATCGGTTCCACAACCTCTGCCCACTTTCTGGCGGCAGGTCATGAAGTTACGATCTACGATAGTCTTGTCAAAGGTCATAAGGCGGCCATTCCAACTGAAGCGCATTTTGTCCAAGGCGATATTGGCGATGCGTCAGCCTTAGATATCCTGATGCAAACCCATCAATTTGATGCGGTGGTTCATTTTGCGGCATTTATTGAAGCGGGTGAATCAATGGAATTACCCGGCAAATATTTCCACAATAATGTCAGCAAATCCCAAGTTCTGCTTGATGCTATGCAAAAGCACGGTGTTGATAAGTTGGTGTTCTCCTCTACTGCCGCCGTCTATGCCAGTCAAAATGCCCGTTTGAGTGAAGATTCAGCCATTGGCCCAACCAATGTTTATGGTCAAACCAAACTCATGATTGAGCAGATGATTCACTGGTATCATGCCCAAGTTGATTTGAAATATGCAGTCCTGCGCTATTTCAATGCCTGTGGTGCGATGGTCGATGAAAATGGCAACGCATTACGCGGTGAAGCGCATACACCTGAAACGCACCTTATTCCGCTAACCTTGCAAGTCCCGAATAATCAACGCTCCAACATCAAAGTTTTTGGAGAGGACTATCCGACAATAGATGGTTCATGTGTACGGGATTATATCCACGTAGAAGATTTAGCTTCTGCTCATGTGTTGGCCGTGGAATCGCTTGCCGCCAATGAGCAATCCGCCATGACCTATAATATTGGCAATGGCCAAGGTTATAGTGTCAAAGAAGTCATTAATGTAGCCCGTGAAGTGACAGATCATCCGATTCCGGCTGAAGTAACACCTCGCCGACCGGGTGATAGCGCCATGTTGGTGGCGTCATCTGAGAAGATCAATGATGAACTGGGTTGGATGCCGCGTTATCCAGATTTGAAAGATATTATCGGCACCGCGTGGGCTTGGCATCAATCCCACCCCAATGGCTACACTGAAGAAGAATAGAAGTTTATTTGGAATTACGAGAGGGCCACGCATGTCGTGGCCTTTTTCATTTACTTTGCTGGTTACTCTGGCACGATCGCATCAACTTCAATTTCCACTAATAAGTCCGGTGAAATCAAAGCCTTCACTTCAACCATGGTAGCTACGGGTCGCACATCCTTGAAAAATTCACCATGCGCCCGACCTATGGCTTCCCATTGCGCAATATCGACCACAAACATGCGCGTGCGCACCACATCTTTTAGGCTAGCGCCGGCTTCTTGTAAAGCACGTTCAATCTTCTGAAAAATATAAACCGTTTGCGCATATGGGTCATTTCCGCCAATGGTTTCACCATACTCATTCGAGGCGGTGGTGCCTGCCACGAAAACCATTTGCCCAACCCGTACGGCTCGTGAATAGCCGACAATATCTTCCCATTTACTGCCGGAGGCAATATTCAGGCGTTTGTCTGTCATAATCTATTCCTCGTTCGATTGAACAAGCGCCAGAATTTCGGCGCATGTTTCTTCTGGCATTTTGTCTTTTGTGTAAACAACATGCTTGGCTAGCTTAGCATGAGAAGGATGTTTGACAAAATATTCGTGGATATTGTTGCCATCTTCCATAATGCCATCCCATTCATGCAATTCTTGAAAACGTTTTTGCAGGATAGTCACCGATTCATTTAGATCAGGCGAGGGAATGAGCAAAATAATATTGGCATAGGGTTCTAAGACTCTAGCAACTCGGTCAAACAGGTCGCCTTCGTCAAAAATCGAATGGCCTGCCCCAAAATCGAAAACACAATTCTCGAAATCACTTAGTAACCGTTCAACGGCATGGGCTTCAAAAGGCTTCCAATAGCGCATCACAGCCATGGTGCCTTCTTCTTCACGCACCTGAAGTTCCACATCGCGATCATAGCCAATCTCGGCATAATAATCCCAGCGCAAATCATCCATCGGGCGCTGAGGCAATCCTAATGTCTCAGCCAAAAGAGCACCAATGGTGCTTTTGCCAACGGTCATCGGCCCAATCAGGATGATATCTTGCTTCATGGTTTAATTCCCCAGTGGACCGCCATGGTGCCCATCATAAATTTCTTGAATTTCACCTCTTTGAAGCCAGCATTTTCAATGCGTTCAGCCAAAGCTTCAGCCGATTTAAAGGCAAGCGTGCTCTCTGGTAAGTAGCTGTAAGCGCTGTTATCGCCAGTAATCAATTTGCCCATCACCGGAATAATATATTTGAGGTGGATGTTGATAAACGGCTTGAGAATCGGATTCATGGGTGGTGTGGTATCTAACGTAACCATGCGTCCCCCCGGTTTCAAGATACGAAATTGCTCCGCGAGGGCTTGGTCAATATCCGGTACATTCCGAAATAGATAGCCGCTCACCACCGCATCAAATTCTGTCGAGGGTAAGGGCAGACCTAACGCATCTGCACCTAACCAGCCGACTTGTGAGCCCATTGGACGTTGTTGCCCAACTTGCATCATCGGCAAGGCAAAGTCAGCGGCCACAATCTTCGCCGATGGATAGTTTCGGCGAATTTCAAAGGCAATATCACCCGTCCCGCTGGCAATATCAAGGACAGTTGAGTTGTTCGAAAGATTAGCCTGTTTGACCACAAAGCGTCGCCATGATTGATCTTGTCCAAACGTCATTAAGCGATTCATCAAATCATAGCGCGGTGCAATGCGACCAAACATCGCTTGCACTTGAGATTTATCTTCAGGATTGGTTGACATAGTGTTGTGTTTCCAGTTATAGCGAATTTATGAAGTTTTTGAGCTTTTGGGATTTGATAAAACAAGCGAGGGACGAGTTATGCCGTCCCCCATTAAAGCACGGTAAGGCCACGGTGTGCCGTGGCCTATATCTCAGATTATTTGCCTTTTTGCATCTTCGCCCAGGCGTCCCGTAAGCCAACGGTGCGGTTGAAGACCAATTTTTCATTGGTTGAATCAGGGTCAGCGACGAAATAACCAATGCGTTCGAATTGGAATTGATCGCCCGGCTTTGCTTCCCCGAGACTACGTTCAATATAAGCCTTTGTAATCACTTCCATTGAATTGGGATTCAAGTTTGCCGTAAAATCTTGGCCTTCTTCAACATCATAGGGATCTTCTTTGGAAACCAGATAATCATAGAGACGGACTTCAGCTTCTAAAGATTCGCTGGCGGATACCCAATGTAAAGTGCCTTTGACCCGACGGCCATCTGGCGCAAATCCACCCTTGGTTTCAGGATCATAAGTGGCGCGTAATTCAACCACATTCCCATCTTCGTCTTTAATAACATCCGTACAGGTAATGAAATAGCCAAAGCGCAACCGGACTTCACGACCCGGTGAAAGACGATAGAATTTTTTGGGCGGGTCTTCCATGAAATCCGCGCGATCAATATAAATTTCACGCGTAAACGGAATTTTGCGGGTGCCCGCACTTTCGTCTTCAGGATTATTGACGCCATCTGTCTCTTCAACTTGGCCTTCAGGGTAGTTTTCGATAACCACCTTGAGCGGATCAAGGACTGCCATGCGACGTTGCGCCGTATAATTCAAACGATCACGAACGTGATGCTCTAACTTGGCCATTTCGATAATGCCTTCGCGCTTGGTGACTCCGGCGGAGTTAACCAAATCCACAATAGCTTCGGGCGGATAACCACGCCGACGCATCCCCGACAGAGTTGGCATTCGTGGGTCATCCCAGCCGCTGACATAACCTTCTTGCACCAAACGCACCAAACGACGCTTACTCAAAATGGTGTAATTGAGAATAAATGGCGCAAATTCAATTTGTTGCGGATGATAGAGTTCCAGCGAGTCCAAGAACCAGTCATAGAGCGGACGATGGGCTTCATATTCAATTGTACACAAGGAGTGGGTAACTCCTTCAATTGAATCCGATTGACCATGCGCATAATCATACATCGGATAGATATGCCACTTAGTACCCGTCCGCGGATGTTCAGCATGTAAAATGCGATACATAGCCGGATCACGCAAATTCAGATTCGGTGAGGCCATATCAATTTTGGCGCGGAGCACGCACTCGCCTTCATCGAACTCGCCATTTTTCATCTTCTCGAAGAGTTCAAGATTTTCTTCAACGGAGCGATCACGATACGGGCTATCTTTACCCGGCTCTTTAAGTGTTCCGCGATATTCACGCATTTCTTCTTGGCTTAAATGATCAACATAGGCTTTGCCAGCTTTGATAAGTTGCACTGCCCATTGATAAAGTTGATCAAAATAATCTGAGGCGAAGAATAGACGATCTTCCCAATCAAAGCCAAGCCATTGAATATCGCGCTGAATGGCATCAATATATTCTTGTTCTTCTTTAGCCGGATTGGTGTCATCAAAGCGTAAATTACATTTGCCGCCGTAATCCCGTGCAATCCCAAAGTCTAAACAAATCGCCATCGCATGCCCAATATGTAAATAACCGTTGGGTTCCGGCGGGAAACGGGTGTGGACGCGATTGTCAAAGCGGCCCGATTCATTATGTTCGTCAACAATATCGCGAATAAAATTGCTCGTGGTGGTTGTCTCGTCACTCATGGTTAAAAAACTGCCTCAAGTTGTTTTTAGGTGTCCGTTTAACTAAACGTCAAAGTCTGCTATTTCTATTGAAAATACCATCCCTAGCATAACTGAATCCCTGCTAAGTTAAAAGTGTGCCTTAAAACAACCTGTCAGAAGTGCCTAAATATGATCAGTTGATATAGGCTTCATAAGAGGTTTATACAGAAACGCACCCAATAAAAGCCAAACAAACATATTTACAATCAACAATTTAATAGCTGACCATTGCCGCACAAAAATATCAGTCCAGCCAATGATACGTGTCCGGGACTCCCAATCAATGGAGGTGCGCACACTACCATCTGGATTCAAGCCTTTTAGTTGGTACTCATCAGCATTGGGTGGCGGTGCGTTTCCAAGAACAAAATAGAATACGTTGGTTGGTTGATACAATCTTAGATCAGCAAGATATGCATCAAAGTGAATTAAATGTGTAAGGTTCTTTCCCTCTTCAGAAAGAGTATAGAAATCACTATTCATAGCGCTACCCACAAAATCTATATCTATTAGCAAAACCAGATGCTCTCCCCACCCCATAATCATGGGAAAACCTTGAGTTGTCAGTAACAGAGTTTCTGTACCGTCCTTAGCGACATGCCACAGTTCAAATCCGGCTTCGGTTTGTTTCTGCATAATTTGCCAATCACCATAATCAATCGAGGTTCTGGGTTGGGCATCATCCAGTTTGGAGTAAGGTAACACCCGATCTGACGAGGCAAGATTAACAACATAGATGGTGCCCAATTTGCCATCACGAATCTGAATTTCATCATCATCGGACCACCACAGAAATTCTTGATTGCTACTCACTGTTTTAGGCAACAGTTCATAAAAATTAGCCTGATTAGCGCGGCGATAGTATAAAATATCATCACATTGGATCATGGTGATCGTATTAATCTCATAATATTGACTGCATTGATGGGGAGCCGCCAAACTTGCAGTAATATTTTCAAGTTCACTGCCATCGAAATTGATTCGGAAAAGATCGGCATTACCCGCCTGAAGCCCACTAAAAATCAAGCTATCCGTATTGCCAAAAACCCTGAAAGCCCGCTGGGCATTGCGCCATACGCGTATATCCTCCGGCAGAGGGATATTTTGATTAGCAGTCCCATCCAGATTGACACTCGCTAATTCCCCTGTTTCTCGAACATAAATAATTTTCTCTTTTTCCCAAGAAAACTGTATAAATTCGGGGGAGGCAATGTCACTGATAATAGTTTGCGGATGGAGATGCGTGCGACTAACACGATACAATTTGCGTGGTTCTATGACATTTGAACGTGCAATAAAATAAATTGCATCATCATTTTTACCCGCATATACAAGCATTTGATAGGAAGAATCGCCTATTGTTAATCGAGTTCCGGTTTCAGGATCGATAGCGCTTAACTGCTGATTACTCACATGATTATGATGAACAAGCATAAATTCTTCAAAGTTTGCTTGCCGTGCCCGATAAATACTCCCCACCACAATCATTAAACACATCGCAAAAGAGAATAAACTGACCCGTAACATAACAATCTCCCTGATACCCGAAC
>JBNLCD010000243.1:0-8013 GCA_050303635.1 Anaerolineae bacterium | reverse complement strand
AAACTGCGCCCAATGCCCGCTTGATCACCCCGTTGTTCATGAATTTCTAGACTTTGTTGAAACCGTTGGGTGGCTTCCTCATAACGGCCTTGATTGCGATGCACGATGCCTAAACTATTTAGACCTGTCGCCAGACCCTCTTGGTCGTTGACCTGTTTGGCTAAAGCCAAGACCTGTTCGCTATATTCAATAGCGGCGGGATAATCCGCGCGGTTCATTTCGAGCGCGGTTAGCCAACTAAGCACGGCTACGCGGCGCGGGTCATCTTGGGGTACCCGTTGCAGGGTCGTGTGGAGTAATTTGTGCGCGAGGGTGTAGGTCCCGCTCAGTTCAACCATATAGCGCGCCACATCATCGAGATAATGGAGTTCTTTGTCTAGCTCCTCGACTTCTTGCCAGTGACGTAGCAAGGCTTCGTTATAACGGGCATCAGTGGGGTATGTGGCTTCAATCGTTTCGGCGGCCATTCGATGAAGCGCTTTGTTATCGGCGGGCGCAATGTCGGCCAGAATAGTTTCGCGCAATTTGTCATGGGCAAATCGCCATTTATTGTCTTGTAAATCAAGGACAGCGTTTTCGGCGGCATTGTT
Organism: Anaerolineae bacterium; assembly: GCA_050303635.1. Classification (GTDB taxonomy): domain Bacteria; phylum Chloroflexota; class Anaerolineae; order Aggregatilineales; family J027; genus JAKEEQ01. Next base: position 7,423 of record JBNLCD010000243.1, on the reverse strand, counting down.
CAGCCATGCTTGCACGTTCGCTGAGGCGTAACGATGGTCTAGTAAATTTGTATCAATTTCACGCCCTAAAATAGCGGCGAGCGTTTGAATATCTTGGTATTGTGGATCGACTTTATTCAACCGGCGGCGCATCAATTGTTGCATGCCACCTGTCAGAATATTGCTGGGTAACGTCTCAATCCCAATCCGGCTCATTTCACCGGCTTCTTCGGCGAGGGTGCGCATGATTTCGACGACGAAAAAGGTGTTGCCTTCTGTTTCCTCCGCGAGCAAATCAGCAATTTCGGTATTGTTGCCTTTTTCACCCAGAATCGCTTGGCTTAATTGGTTAATTTCAGTTTTACTCAGGCGTTGAAGCACCAACGTTTCGGCTGTAGGCAATTCTTGCGGCAAAGCAGGTCGTTCATCGTGGCGATACGTTCCCAGAATCATCAAGCCCGGTAACAGCTCAGCTATCTGCGAGATTTGTTGAATGACATGCAGACTTTCCTCCGACCATTGCAAATCTTCTAGTAAAAGTAAAATCGGTTGGGGTGGGTCTTGCAACAAGGCGATAATGCTTTGGATGAGTCGTTGTTGGTGGCTTTGGCCTTCAAGGGCGGGCACAGCGGCAATGGGGCGGCCCAGTAGTTGATCAATATCAGGCACAATTTCTTGCAGAATTCCGGCGGCCAAATCATTGACATCTTTAAGCAAAATTACATGCCGGAGCAAATCGCGCCAAAGTTGATAGGGCTGACCACCTTCCTCCACCGCTTGGCCCCGGAGCACCATGACACCTTTGACCAGCGCTTGGGCGCGGATTTCTTCCGCTAAACGAGATTTCCCAACGCCACTTTCACCGCCCAAGAGCCAGATTGAATTTGGTGTTTGGGTTGAGGTGGGGAGCGCCTCAATCAGTTGTTGTAATTCTGCGGTCCGTCCGACAAAACGTGCCGCTTGCAAATAACTTTCGCGGATGAGAACGGATTCCGGCGGCAAAACCATATCGAAGGCTTCACTGAACGCTTCGATGACCTCATGCGCATAATGGAACCGATCTTGGCGCTCTTTGGCGAGGAGTTTTTGAATGACTTCCACCAAGGCCCAATTCGGGGGGAGCTTGGTTAAGTCAGGTTCTTCACCCATAATATTGGAGAGCGTCCCCATAAAACTTTCCGCTTTAAAAGGATGTTCGCCGGCAAAAATTTCATACAAAATAACGCCCACCGCCCATAAATCCGACTCACGACTAGGGGCTCCTTGGGTAAACAGTTCGGGGGCCATATAATAGGCCGTCCCCGCCATCATACCTGTCTTTTGGTCACTATCCGGTGTGTATTCATGGGCTAAACCGAAATCGAGCACTTTAACTTGATTGTTGACCACAAGTACATTCGTGGGTTTGATGTCCTGATGAACAATGCCGCGTCGATGGAGATAAGCCAGGGCTTGAAGCAGTTGAATAACCAACTGAACTTGGTCAACCGCGCGCATATCCGCACATGCATCGGTGAGGGTCGCCGGACTATTCAATAACTCCATCGTGAAATAGGGCGTTTTATCAGCGGCAAAGCCATAATCATACACACTGACAATATGCGGATGACGCAAGGTGCTCAAGGTTCTAAATTCTTGGGCTAAGGCTAGCCGCAAATCATCTTTATCACTCTTGGATTGAAATTTTAGATCTTTGACAGGGACATGGACCTGTTTGAGCGCCACGGATTTGTTTGATAAACGATCAGTCGCGGCATAAACTGTGCCCATACCGCCCTGTCCCATTTCCGTTTCGAGGATATAGCGCCCGCCAATAATTTGTGTTTGTTCTGGGGTCATAAAAATCCTATTTTTATCGTTGTTATGGAAGAATCTGTTTTTATGTAGTACACCGCTTAGCCTAATAATAAACAACTCGGAAACAAAAATCATCCCATCAAGTTGGCGGAGGGTTTGAAAGTTAAGGCTACGGGGATTGTTTATTTTACAATTGGAAAATTCTAAAACGGAAAACCACAGCGGGTTTTCCCTACCAATGGCGTCAATAATCTGATTTGGTGTGCATATCGTTGCTAGGACAAATACGCGTTGTGATGGATAGGGTCGATGTCTCTCGTCGTGAATTTCAAGCGGGGGATAGATGAAATAATATTACGTTTCCCAAACATGCGGACAGTTTGCCGCATTGGATTGAAATCCAACGCTACGCGATACAAAGTCCAATAAATGGACTCGTTACAATTGGAATATTTTAAGACGGAAAACCACATCGGGTTTTCCCTACCAGCGGAGTCAATAATCTGATTTGGCGGGCATATCGTTGCTAGGACAAATACGCGTTGCGATGGATAGGGTCGATGTATCTCGTCGTGAATTTCAAGCGGGGGCGAAATAGTGTTTTATTACCAAATAAAAAAACACCCCGCCAAGTCGACGAGGTGTTTTTGTTTGCATCAAATATTATTCGTCATCATACTCGGTGATGATACGAATACTGCCCGCACGGCTTCGGGTGCGACGATAGACATCAATCGCCAATTCAGCGCGGCGCAATTCCGCCAGATACAAACTGTGTTCTTCCGGCGGCGGACCTTCTTCGAGGACCTTACGTGCGTTTTCGCGAGCTTCTTCCATCGCCTTGATATTTACAGCGGCGGTCAAATCGGCTTCGTCAGCAAGGACAACGACTTTGTCCGGACGAACTTCGACCACGCCACCATAAATAATAAAGCTTTCTTCAGCATCGCCCTTCTTAACACGCAACTCCCCATAATGCATGGTGGTCAGTACCGGGGTGTGATTTGGTAAGACACCCATTTCGCCTTCACTGGCGGGCACAATAACCATCGTGCAATCTTTTTCATCCAGAAGTTTGCGTTGTTGTGTCACAACTTCAACATGAAGCGGCATAAATACGCTCCTCTTCAAACCGATGTAGGTGAGGCACTTGGCCCCACCCTCATCAGTTCATTAATGGCTTAATTATTCGTCTTGTGATTCTTCGTAGCGTTCCAAAACTTCTTCGATGGAACCAACCATGTAGAACATACCTTCAGGGATATGATCAAGTTCGCCATCGAGGATCATGCGGAAGCCGCGTACGGTATCTTCGAGCTTAACGTATTTACCTTCACGGCCCGTAAATTGTTGCGCAACCTTGAACGGTTGGGTCAAGAAACGTTGGACGCGACGGGCACGAGCCACCACGAGCTTATCTTCTTCACTCAGTTCTTCAACACCGAGAATAGCAATAATATCTTGCAATTCCTTATAGCGTTGGAGCACGTTTTGGGCTTCAATCGCGGTATTGTAGTGAACTTCACCCACAATCAAGGGGTCAAGAATCTTGGAGCTGGAACCCAACGGGTCTACCGCAGGATAGAGACCTTGGGAAGCCAAGCTACGTTCGAGTGAAATCGTACCGTCAAGATGCGTAAACACAGCTACTGGAGCCGGGTCAGAATAATCATCGGCAGGTACGTAAACAGCTTGCATGGACGTAATAGAACCGGTGTTGGTGGAGGTAATACGTTCTTGCAATTGACCCATTTCTTCAGCGAGGGTGGGTTGGTAACCTACAGCGGAGGGCATACGGCCCAAGAGCGCGGATACTTCAGAACCACTCAGGGAGAAACGGAAAATATTGTCGATGAAGATGAGCACATCACGGCCTTCATCGCGGAAGTATTCAGCCATAGCGAGACCAGACAAGGCCACACGGAGACGAACCCCCGGTGGTTCATTCATCTGACCAAAGACCATTGCTACCTTATCCAACACGCCACTTTCTTCCATTTCAGCGTAGAGTTGCGTACCTTCACGGGTACGTTCACCTACACCAGCAAATACAGAAAGGCCGGAGTGTTCTTTAGCAATGGAGTCAATCAATTCGGTGATGATAACGGTTTTACCCGTACCAGCACCACCGAAGATACCCATCTTACCACCCTTGGTGAAGGGCACCATCAAGTCGAAGACTTTAACGCCGGTTTCGAAAACTTCGATGTTAGCGCTTTGGTCAGCGAATGCTGGCGCGGAGCGGTGAATGGGATATTGCGGCGCATTGTCAGCAGGTGGCTTCCCGTCAATGGGACGGCCCAAAACGTTGAAAATACGGCCCAGTGCGTCTTCACCAACGGGCACGCGGATGTAGTCGCCAGTTGCAAAGGCGGGTACATAGCGTTGCAAACCATCGGTGGTATCCATTGCCACACAGCGGACTTCGTGGCCCCCAAGGTGCAATTGGACTTCGAGAATTAAATCATCTTGTTCGTCACGCGGCACACGGATCGCGTGGAAGATGTCGGGCATGATGTCTTCAGGGGCAAAAGCCACATCGACCACATTCCCTAAAATTTGGGTAACACGACCTTGAACTTCACTCATGAGTTTTCGTTGTTCTCCCTCTAATTACGTTGTTCAGCTTTGAGCGCGCCGCCAATTCGTTCGATAAATCGATCAGCAGAACGCATAGAGTCACTATCATCTTGTTGTTCCAAAGCGGCGGCCCCGCCCACGATGTCCAAAATTTCACTGGTAATGGCTTGTTGACGAGCCTTGTTGTATTCGAGGGTGAGATCTGCCGCCAGCGCAACCGCATTTTCACTCGCATTCCGCATGGCAATCATACGGGCACTGTGTTCACTGGCCAAACTTTCAAGAATGGCGTGATACACTTGCAAAGCGGTAAAACGGGGTACGATTTCGCTTACAATAGCGGCGGCACTGGGTTCAAAGATATAGTCCCGGCCTTCGCTGGTAGCGGTTGGTTCAGGTTTAACAAATTCGCGTTGAATCATGCTGTTAGGTTCAAAAGCCACTAACGGCAATAAGTTAATCACTGACGGGCGTTGCGTTAAGGAATTGACGAAGTCCGTGTAGGCCACGAAAACTTGGTCAACCGTATGGCTCAAGAAATCTTCGACGACAATTTGACCAACCGGAGCCACATCCGCAAAGGATGGGTTGTTATCCAGATGATCAAATGAAGCGATGATATTTTGGCCAGCCCGGGCTAAATAGTCCCGTCCTTTACGACCAACAGTAATCCAGCGAATTTTATCATGGGGCAAATCAATGGTTGCCGCAAAACGTTCCGCGGTGCGGAGGACGTTATTGTTATATGCCCCGCACAACGAACGGTTAGAAGAAATCAGCACAATATCAATGGCTTTTACTTCGTCCCGCTTGTCGAGCAGAGGATGTTCGACAGCGCCAACAGCTTCCGCAACATTGACCAGAATTTCCCATGCTTTGTGGCTATAGGCTCGACTTTGCGTCACTTGATTCTGTGCGCGACGCACTTTACTAGCCGACACCGCTTCCAAAGCACGAGTTACCTGAGCAATATTCTTTACACTGCCGATTCTGCGCTTAATCTCTTTAGCAGTTGCCATAGCATTACTTTCTCTGCATTAATCTAGCAGGCGACAAGGATAATATCCCCATCGCCTGCACCAAATTTGAGACTAGCTCCACGTTTCGTTGAAGGTGACGCAAGCGTCAATCAACATTTCTTCGACAGCGTCGTAACGCGGATTTGCTTCAATGGTTTCAATATATTGTGGGTAGCTGGTTTCCAAATAGCGGAAGAAATCATGTTCCCAAGAACGGATTTGTTCGACCGGAATGGCATCCAAGTAACCACGCGCACCCGCAAAGATGATCGCCACTTGTTTCCACAACGGATCAGGTTGGTATTGCGGTTGCTTCATGATTTCCATCAAGCGTTGACCACGATCCAATTGTTGTTGGGTAGCCTTATCAAGATCAGAACCGAATTGGGCAAATGCGACCAATTCTTGGAACTGGGTCAAGTCACCCTTAAGCGTACCGGCAATCTTCTTCATTGCATTGGTTTGCGCGTCACCACCAACGCGGCTCACCGAGGTACCAATATTCATGGCAGGACGTTGACCACCATAGAAGAGGTCGCCTTCAACGAAGATTTGGCCATCGGTAATGGAAATAACATTGGTGGGAACATATGCGGAAATATCGCCGAGCAAGGTTTCAATAATCGGCAATGCGGTCAAACTACCACCACCCTTTTCGTCAGAAAGTTGGGCGGCGCGTTCGAGCAAGCGACTGTGGAGATAGAAAACATCTCCAGGATACGCTTCACGTCCGGGGGGACGGCGCAAGAGCAAGGAAACTTGGCGATATGCCCAAGCGTGTTTGGAAAGGTCATCGTAGATCACGAGGGCGTGGCCGCCTTGATCCATGAACCATTCACCAACAGCACACCCGGCATAAGGGGCGATATATTGCATAGCGGCGGGGTCAGAAGCACCAGCCACAACGATAATGGTGGAGTCCATCGCGCCGTATTCTTCGAGCGTGGTTACCACACGGCGAATTTCGGAAGCACGCTTCCCAATCGCTACATAAATACAAACAACATCTTCATCTTTTTGGCTGATAATAGTGTCAACGCAGATGGCTGTTTTACCAATACCACGATCGCCTACAATCAACTCACGTTGCCCACGACCAATCGGGGTCAACGCATCAATCACGCGCAACCCGGTTTGAAGCGGGGTGTCTACGTTCTTGCGTTCGATAACGCCGGGGGCAATTTTCTCAACAGGATAGAAGCCATCGGTATCGACCAAGGGGCCTTTACCGTCCAAAGGACGACCCAATGCATCAATCACGCGGCCAACCAAACCACGACCCACCGGAATGGAGTTAATCCGACCGGTAGCCCGTACTTCGTCACCTTCATTAATATTGAGATAATCACCGAGAATGATGATACCCACGCGCTCTTCTTCGAGGTTGAAAGCCACACCAAGGGTGCCGCTGGCAAATTCAACCAATTCTTGAGCGCGAACATTCGTCAAGCCAGAAGCGATGGCAATCCCATCACCAACTTCCTCAACAATGCCAACCTCAACGGCTTGCGTATCGCGTTCAAATGCGTCAATTTGCCCAAGCAAATCGCGCATGAAATCTTGTGTCATGTCCGCCATTCAACTGCCTCCGTATACTTTGGGGACTATTGCGAATGCTGAAAAAAAATCGAGTGTGTATTGTCAAAAAATCACGTTTGTGAAATCTTGCTCAATTCCAAAATTTTAAGGCAATATAACGGTTTTAGCGGCGTAGTTCAATGCCCAAATCTAAAAACCGCGCAATACAACCAATTAAAGATAGATTATAGTGGATAATCTGTCAAAAATTAATGCTGGTTTGAGGGATTTCTCTATAAATATAAGAGGATGTCATGAAAATTGACATCCTCATTTAAAATTTTGATTATTTTCGGCGTTTACCAGCGGAGACGCGGTGGATAACCTGTATTCGGCAAACCACTCACACCGCTGACCATACCCGTAGCGCTCAATGAAACGCCATCAGCCGTCAAACTGGCGGTGTTCTCGAAAAAGCCATCAATTGGGCTTCTCAGCACCGTTGTCGTGACCTGAATTGTCACGCTGGA
>JBNLCD010000242.1:0-8046 GCA_050303635.1 Anaerolineae bacterium | reverse complement strand
GCCTATACACCCGACGGGAATTGGCTTATTGCCGGTACTGATGAAGGTGAAGTCGTTATTTGGGATACGGCTGATCAAAGTGAAATTAATCGGTGGCAGATTGACCGTTTTTGGGATATTGAAACTCTTGCGATTAGTGCCACTGGCAATTATTTAGCAGTTGCCGATTCAAGCGACTTGTTTGTCTATAACATTAGTGACCCTAAAAACGAGCGCTTGGCATGGTCTAAAGACAATATCGGGAGTGTCTATGATGCCGAATTTACTGGGGACAATGTGTATTTAGTCACCGCGCACAGCCAAGATGGGGTAAAGATCTGGAATCTTGAAACGGGTGCATTTGTGCGCGAGATGAATTCAAATGGATACACCCGCTTCATTTCAACGAGTCCTGATGGACAATATGTCGCCACCGTTTATAGCAACGATGGGTTACGCATTTGGGATATTGAAACTGGCGAGCTTGTGAAGAATGTTAGTTTTGAGAAACTGAGTGATTATCCAATTCAGTTTAGTCCTGATGGTGATTGGCTTGCCGCTTTGACCAGTGATGAAGTGTATTTGTTTAATACCGATAATTGGAGTCGGGAGAAAATTCTGAAATCGTCCGAAACAATTTTCTCACCACGGGCCATTGCTTTCAGCCCAGATAGTAAATATTTGGCCGCCGTTGAGTTTTTCAGTGTCGGTGTAGTTTGGGAAGTTGACAGTGGCCAGATCAAAGTTAAATTTGAAGATATTGAGTCCGGTGAGGATTTAACATTTTCACCAGATAGTTCTCAGGTTGCCACAATTGGCGGCTACTACAATGATGTAACACAGGATGGGAATGGCAATCAAGTTCGGGTCTGGCAAGTTTCTGATGAAGAAAGTACGGACCCTGCTATCGATGTAACGCCTACTCCAAGTCCGACTCCGGCTGAATAAATCTATTGGCAAACACTTCTGAGCGACATTTGCATGGAAGTGTTTGTTATTTATTATCATAACCTGACGGTAAACCTACGCTGTCAATTTTTCACCCCTTTTTACAATCGGGTAGCGACACAAGATTTACAGACGTCCCATTTGGGAGAAATTTTATCAAGTTCGTCCTCATATATACTATGAACGAGGGGAAATCATGAACCAACTTAGCTCAAAAAATATCATTATTGGGGTTGTAGTTTTAGCCCTGCTTGTGAGCGCCGCTTTCTTTATAGGCGGTGGTAGTTTAAGTGGTACTGCTGGCGACAGTGACAATAAAGTCAGCAACCAAGGTAATGACCAAGAACGCGTCAGCTATTGTCATATAGCTGGTTTAGCTGAAGATCCGGCGAATACTATCTTGCATTCAAATATGCCACTTGGTTCTTTAAACGGACACTTTGATAACAATGGTACGGCGAAGGCTGGTCATGAACAAGACTTCTTGATTGCACCCGTTCCGGCTAGCTTGAGTGGTAAGAATTATCCGGTTGGCTCTGCCGCGAATTGTGTATCTGCCCCAACTGATACACCTGTCCCGCCAACTAACACGCCAGTACCACCCACCGATACACCGGTTCCGCCGACTAATACGCCGGTTGATCCTACTGAAACACCTGAAGGTCCAACTGAGACGCCCACCGAGACGCCTGAAGGTCCGACTGAAACACCCGTTGATCCTACAGAAACACCTGAAGGCCCAACCGAAACGCCGACTGAACCGCCCACAGCTTGGGTACCGTTCCCGAATGAACCCGCTGTATGTGTCGATTGGTTGGTTTACCACACCGATATCACTGGCGACTGGGAAATCTTCCGTCTTGGCGATTTACCCGACGGTCAAACTGGCGACCCCAATCTTTCTAAGGGTGTAGATGCTTTCGATGTTGCGCCAAGCCGTTCACCTGACAACTTGTCAATTGCTTTTGCAAGTAACCGTGATGGTAACTGGGAAATCTACATGGCTACCGTTGATGGTCAATTGACCGAACGCGTTACCTACAATAGTGAAGCCATTGATATTGACCCGGTATGGTCACCCGCTGGTACGCTAGTAGCTTATGAATCCAACCGTGGCGATAATTGGGAAATCTACTTGGTCGATACGCAAACCGGAGCCGAACGTCTCTTGGTCAGTAGCGATGGTAACGATTTGAACCCCTTCTGGTCACCTGATGGTTCACAACTACTCTTCCAAAGCGACCGCAGTGGTCAATGGCAAATCTATGTACTCGATTTAGCTAGCGACGAAGTCACCTTGTTGAGCGATGGCATTGGCGACGATCTTGATCCGCAATACTCATTTGACGGCCAAAAGATTGCCTTCCGCTCCTTCCGTGATGGTGAAGACAGTGCAATCTATATCATGGACGCTGACGGCCAAAATGTTGAGCTCATTAGTGAACTCGGTGGCGAAGCTAGCAACCATGTGTGGGCACCGGATGATGTCGCAATCGGCTACCAATCCAATCTTGATGGGGATCTCGATATCTATGTCTATGAATTTGAAAGTGGTATAACCCGCCAAGTTACGGACAATGATATTCCAGATTATGCACCGACCTGGATTTGTAACTCAGCAACCGTCGTCTTTACTTCAGACGTCAGTGGCGACCCGAATATCTTCGATGCACCTGCCTTGCCGATTGATTTACCAGCAATTGATGTTGAAAATGATGCCCAACAACTCACTTTCGATGAATCAGCTGACCAATATCCGCAAAATGCACCTGCTGAAGAAAATGCAAGCCGCCAAGGTGAATTACCCTCACCGATCACGCACTAAGACATAGCAGAATTGCACTAAAAGAAAGCCACTCTAAAAACAGGGTGGCTTTTTTGTTCCAGAGGTTGTCACGAATTCCATAGTATAGAAATTAGATTTTGATGCGTAATCGCAAAATAATTTAATCTAAATTGCGTATTTCGCAGAAATTTTAAAACTTGATAAGCTGAATGGATTAACAATTGCTTGAAATCGCCTTGGAGCAGTATAATAGAGCCGATAAATCAAACGGCAAAGTGTTCTAGGGCATTTTGTTCCCCCCCATGTTTTAAGTATTTTTAGGAGAGTTTGCATGACGGATACGTCAACTGATCTGAAGGCGCATGATTCACAACGCACGCGACCATCTGATTTGCTTTCAGATGAAACGTTGCGCGAGATGTTTTGGGCAATGCTGATTAGCCGCCGCGTTGATGAACGTGCGTGGATTTTGCACCGCCAAGGTCGCATTGCATTTCACATTTCTGGGATTGGCCATGAAGCCTGTCAGGTAGCAACTGCCTTTGCAATTAATCGTGGTGTTGATTACGTCCAAGCTTATTATCGCGATTTGGCGCTTGTGCTGGCTTTAGGAGTTACCCCCGCTCAATATATGGTCAGTTTATTCGGTAAAGAAGGCGAATATAGTTCAGGTGGTCGGCAAATGCCGAGTCACTGGAGTGCCAAATGGCTCAACCTAGCCTCAATGTCTTCACCAGTCGCTACTCAAGTTCCGCAAGCCGCTGGAATGGCCTTTGCCATTAAATATCGCCTTGAACAGGGTTTACAAGATCCCAAGGATGATACTAAACCCCGCCTAGCGCTTACAACCTTAGGTGAAGGTTCCACCAGTCAAGGTGAATGGCATGAAGGCTTAAACTGGGCGGGTGTCCATGATTTGCCCTTTATTTGCTTAGTTCAAAATAATATTTATGCAATTTCCGTACCGATGGAACAACAAATGGCAGTGAAGAATGTTGCTGACCGTGCTTCCGCCTATGGGATGTTTGGCGAGATTGTAGATGGTAATGACATTTTAGCAACATACGACACAATGATTGTGGCGCGTGATCGCGCTTATAATGGCGAAGGCTCAACCTTAGTTGAAGCCAAAACCTATCGCCCTGTTCCACACTCCTCAGATGACGATGACCGTAGTTATCGTGACCGGGAAGAAGTTGAAGAATGGAAGAAGAAAGACCCTATTCTTCGTTTCCGCGAACATCTTTTAGAACGTGGTGTTTTGACTGACGAACTCGTTGATGAGTACGAAGCCAAAGCGAAAGTCATGGTTGATGAAGCCATGCGTGTGGCCGAAGAAACACCATATCCCGACCCAGCCCCGCATCTTGACCCAGCCAGTGTTTATGCACCGGATGGTCTTGAATGGAATGGCTAGAGACGATATTGCGCGTCAGAATTGATTTTGAGGAGAATTGCATTATATGCCTACAATGACATTGATTGAAGCCGTCACCACTGCCATGGATGAAGAAATGGCCCGTGATGAGCGTGTGTTTATTACCGGGGAAGATGTTGGTCCCCGTGGTGGTGTTTTTCGCGCCACAATGGGTTTACATGATAAATATGGTTCAGAACGGGTTGTCGATAGCCCCTTGGCAGAATTAAGTATTGTTGCCATCGGTATCGGTGCGGCAATGGCGGGTTTACGCCCAATTTGCGAAATCCAATTTGCTGATTTTATTCACCCGGCCATGAACCAAATTATGAACGAAGCCGCCAAGATGTACTATCGGAGTAACGGGCAATGGCCTGTGCCGATGGTTATCCGGGCTCCCTATGGCGGTGGGATTGGTGGTGGTTTGTATCACAGCCAAAGTCTCGAAGCTTTATTTGCACATTGTCCGGGGCTGAAAGTTGTTGTCCCTAGCAACCCGTATGATGCCAAGGGTTTGTTGAAGAGTGCAGTGCGTGACCCCAACCCGGTGTTGTTCTTTGAACCGAAAAAAGGGTATCGTCTTATTAAGGGTGAAGTCCCTGATGGCGATTATACGGTGCCGATTGGTCCCGTCAATATTTTGCGTGAAGGCGATGATCTGACTCTTTATGCTTACGGTATCATGGCTTACTATGCCCAACAAGCCGCCGATATGGTGGCTGAACAAGATGGTATTGAAACCGAAATTGTTGATGTGCGCACGATTTTACCTGTCGATCGCGAAGGTATTTTGAATTCCTTCAAGAAGACTGGTAAAGCGCTGATTGTCCACGAAGACAATTTGACGATGGGTTACGGTGCAGAAATTGCGGCTGTTTTGGCTGATGAGGGCTTTGAATATATGGATGCCCCAATCATGCGGTTAACTGGCCCAGATGTGCCCGGTGTGCCCTTCAGTCACCCAATTCAAGACGAATTTATGCCGAACCCCACCAAGATTGCGGATGCCATCCGCGATTTGGCCGGATATTAGACACTAGGGAGCGTAAAATTTATGGCAACGAAAGTGATTATGCCCCAATTGGGGGAATCTGTCGTCGAAGGAACCGTCAGTAAATGGCTGGTTCAAGTCGGTGAGCAAGTCAATGAGTTTGACCCATTGCTTGAAGTTAGTACAGACAAAGTTGATACGGAAGTTCCTGCGCCAGCCGCTGGCACCTTGTTGCAAATTTATGTCAGTGAAGACGAAACCGTGGAAGCGGGCGTTTTGCTGGCGATGATTGGTGAACCCGGTGAAGATGTTCCGGCAGGTGATAACGGCGGAAGTGCCGCGCAACCTGTTCCCGAAACGGTTGAAGCAATGCCCACTGCGATGTCTTCTACCACTCAAGCAAGTTTGGGCACGCGTCCCGCAAATAACAACGGCAAGCCTTCTGGTGCACGAATTAGCCCCGTTGTAGCGCGCATGATGTCTGAGCATAATCTCGATATTAATCGGATTAAAGGCACTGGGCGCGGTGGACGTGTCACCAAGAAAGATGTCTTGAAATTTTTGGAAGAACAAGACAATGCCCAAGATTTGCCGCCATGGGAACAACCCGGCACAGGCGATTTGTTCAAGCCAACCGGTGACTTTAAGAAAGAATCCAGTCAACCGCAACCAGTGGCTCAGCCCCGCCCCGCATCAGCTCCGGTGGCTCCTGCACGGACTATTCCGGCAGAACCAATTCCTGAAGGTGTACCGGGTGAATTGGTCACCTTAAACAATATGCGACGCGCGATTGCCGATCATATGGTGCGTTCTAAATTACACACTAGCCCGCATGTGACCACCGTTTTTGAAGTGGACATGACCAATGTTTTGGCGCATCGCAAGGCAAATAAAGATCAATATGCTAAGAGCGGCGTTAATTTGACACTGACTGCTTATTTTGTCTCCGCGATGGTGGATGCCAGTCAAGCCGTGCCAATGTTGAACAGCCAATGGACAGATGAAGGTATTTATCTGCACAATAGCATCAATATCGGGATGGCTGTGGCGATTGATGATGGATTGATTGTTCCGGTTATTCACAATGCGCAAGAATATAACTTGATGGGTTTGGCTCGCAAGATTAACGATTTGGCCGTTCGCGCCCGTAACAAGCAACTCAAGCCCGATGAAGTGAGCGGCGGTACCATTACGATCACCAATCACGGCGTGAGCGGTAGTTTGTTCGCGACACCGATTATCAATCAGCCGCAAGCTGGTATTTTCGGCGTTGGGGTTATGGAAAAACGTGTCAAAGTCATTAATGATGCGATTGCCATTCGGCCCTGTGTGTACGCTTCATTGACCTTCGATCATCGAATTGCCGATGGTGCGGTGGGTGATGGCTGGTTGGCCACGTTGAAGGATCGTCTCGAAAACTGGTCATAAGAAACTGCCTGAAATAAAAATGAACCCCGCTGATTGCTCAGCGGGGTTTTTATTTTAATCTAAATTTTCACCTAGCTCGATCATCGCTTCCATACCGATATAGCTTGGAGTTCCCGGTGCACCGCCCATACTCATGATCTCGTAGAGAGTCCCATTTTCAATCCAACGGAGTCGCCGTGAAGCTGATATATTTAGCCATTCAAACTCAGAATCCTCTTCAGGGTCCTCATTGAGCCAAGCTCCTTCAACATATTCACCGGTTACCCCGTTAATTTCAACTTCAACAATATTCGCACTGTTGCCCACAAGACGTTCGGGAGTGTCTTCAGTTATCGGCTGATAACTAATCAGTAAAAGACGACCCGGCGTATTGTAATAATATGTTGCCGCTTGCAAATCGTCGCTGACGCTGACGCTCGTTAAAGTAAAAGCGGCAGGCGCTCTGGCTGGCGTATGAATATTGGTTTGGAGATCTTCTTCTGCTTCTTCAATAGATGTGTATTCATGCCAAATTTGCTGAACATCAGATGTTACTTGTAGCTCATCTTGCTCCAACACATCAACATCAGATTTTTGGAACAGCTTATTAAATGAATCCTGCGCAAAACTGCGAGCATCCGGTATAAGCAGAACTGCAAAAACGATGATGATCAAGGCCGCAATCCCTACAGCAAGACGTGGCATAGGTCTGCGTTGAGATTGATAATGCTTAGTGACTAATTGGTGTTCTAGATCGGCGACAAAATTTTCGTTTGGCACAAAATCCTCTTTCATGGCTAAGAGTTCCTGTAAGGTATGCTCCTCAACTGTTTGGGGAGAATGATTAGGGTTGTCGATATATTGATCAAATTTATTGCTCATTGAGCCAGCTCCTTAAATCTTGAATTGCTCGATATACGAGATTATTGACTGCGCCTTCTGTCTTGTTCATAACCTGCGCGGCTTCACTTGCCGATAAGCCTCCAAAGACACGCAAGGTTAAGGCTTCATAGCGTTCTGTTTTAAGTTGCTTGAGTGCACTCAACATCGATTGCCAACGGGTACTTTCTTCAACTTGCGTTTCAATATTTGGGCTCGTATCAGAAAGATCGAAGTATTCAGACTCAATGGAGGGTTCAGATCTGGTTTTGCGCCGAAAATCAAGAAATTTATGGCGTGCAATGCCGATCAACCAGGCTTCGAAGGTGCCATCCTGACGAAATTTATGGAGACTCTCTAGCGCGGCCAAAAAGGTTTGAGCAGTGAGATCTTCCGCATCTTGTTGATTGCCTGTTAAGCTCATCAAATAGGCATAAACTGAATTAACATGCTGGCGATACACTGTGGCAAAAACTTCGGCATCTTTTTGACAGCGTTTCGCAAGTAAATAATCATCTGACATGCGTTTGTTCTATCCTTTAGCAGGTTGTTTCTACTAAGTATTCGCACAGAGTGAGTAAATCTCACAGATGAATTTTAAGTTGAGGGGTATAGTGTTTGACTCGGGCATTTTATTTT
>JBNLCD010000241.1:0-8065 GCA_050303635.1 Anaerolineae bacterium | reverse complement strand
TTCTCCGGTTTCACTTATTGCATGAATATCTTTGCCAGAGATCATAAGCAATAACCTAGACAACGCATGGAATTTGATGAAATACATCCCTAAATCGATAATTTTACTTTCAAAATCGATTAAACTTACGATATAGACATACTCACCTAAACCAATAAAAACCCAATTTTTCCAAATAACAATCTCTTTTTGAAAATGTGACTCGTCTCGTGTACCTTTTAGGATCTCAATGTTTAAGTAGGGGTGGTCATTTTCATAAATTGTTACGTGTTCATTTTGTAAGCCTTGACCAATTTGGATAGATTTACACTTATCAGCAACGTATATAAATTGGCCAGAATATTGATGCATATAATTCACCTTAACTGCAAAATCAACATGTTTTTCGATTTCGTGTATAACGTATTTTTTGTAATTTAGGGGAATATTTGTGCCTGCAAAACGCGGCCGTATCTTTAACGATGTGAATTGCAGGCAACATAATCTGTATATATCTAGAATGCTAATTCAATTTAGATATTGACGGGGTCAATATACATGGTGGTATGGCATTTGGGACAATCCAGATTTTCGATTTGACCCGGACGACGCTTTAGTTCAAATGTATGTTCACACTCCGGACAACTTACCGCTAAAGCCCGACAAGATTTGCAGGTCAGCAATTCCGTCGATTTAGCTTTTTTTCCTTGAAACATATTATAGAGCGCCGTGACGGTTGATGAACCGTGATCAAATAATCGTGCCGGACGCACAATTGATGAGCTCAATTCAACTAGATGTTCAACCAAATGAACCGGACGTAATTCACCACCACATTCAGGGCATTCATGAGCCATAATTTACATTCCTTTTAACTCAACCTATTTGCAATCTATACGCAAGGTCACTGGTAAATGTTGCATCATTACGCCTAAAGCAAAACAAGTCTGGCGCATATGCTTTAATCACAGACTTGTTTTCAGAAATTTTCAATTTAAAGCGAAGTTTTAGCCTTTCGCTGAATTCAGATTATCTGTATCTGAATTCGACGGGGGTTTCATCACGGAAGATGTACTGGGTGATTGCTCCGCTTTATCTTCATCTTCGTTAAAAAGCGCTTCGCCAGAAGGTGAAAGTTGCGCGAGAGCCGCTTCCGCCGCCGCTAAGGCCGGTGACAGAGCATCTGATTCACCTTTTGCTTCAGATTTTTCGGCTTCAGGTGTTGCTTCGGGTTTTTCCAATTGATACGTGCGAATGGCTTCTTTCCAACCTGCCGGCGGACGGGGATGTGTCGCATCATTTTGGCTAGCGTTGCCAATTTCCACTGCCTGTTGCGTATTCTTATCGCGCTTGCCAAGTTTATCACTACCGGGTCGGGGCTTGGTCGGATTTTGCAGGGGCGCAGTTTTCATACGCTTTTCAAGTTGTTGGAATTCGGCAAGGGCTTGATTGGCTTCGATTGTTTTCAATTGGCGTAAGGCCCACGCCGCACTTTTTCGAACCTTAGCGTGATTATCGTTTAACGCTTCAATCAACGGTTTGGTGGCCCATGTGGCCTTCAGTTGCCCTAAAACAATGACCGCATTGTGACGACTTTGCCAATTTTCTTTTTGGAGAGCACCTAATAAAGCAATAACCGCCGGGGCATTTTCTAGTTTTAATAAGGATTCGGCGGCGGCTAACCGTAAATCATCACTTAAAAGGGCATTCCGAAAAACAATAACCAGACCTTCAGTGGCAGTGCGGTCGCCAATTTCGCCCAAGGCTTGAATAGCTTGCATCACTTCTTGCTGACGTGGGCTTTGAAGCATATCAACAAGGCCTGTCACATTTTTAGTTTTAATAAAATCTTGAATAATGGCCCCCTGACTAAAATAACTGAGCGCAACATCAATATGGTCACGCACCTGGGGGTTGGGTTCATTAATTAAGGCCCGCTCTAAGGCAACAATAGCGGGCGCTGTTCCTATAACGCGCAGTGCCGCCGCCGCACGCTTACGGATTTCAACATCTGTATATTGGAGAGCTTTTTCCAAACCACCTACATCTCGGTCCGCTTGTAATTTCCATATATTGGGGCGATTAATGGCCACGCGAAACTGTCCTTTGGGCAAAATAAACAATATTCTAACTAATTATAACTAGGCATTGTGGAAATTGTCTAGGAATCCAAACGAAACAATATTGTATCATTGGGGTTATAACATCCGAGAGTAATGGGTAAGCCAAGGGAGAATATAAAATGCCTATTCCTCGACGAACAATGATCGCGGTTTTCGAATCGCGCAAAGCGTTGATAGCGGCGGTTGATGAACTAGCCGAAGCAGATTTGCTAAATATCGAAAGAACAGCGGTTGTCGCCAAAGCTAAAGACGGCGAAACGGTTGTTGTCGATAACCATATTAGCCCCAATGAAGCTGGAATTGCGGGTGGAACACTGGGGGCGGCCATGACGGTTTTGGGCATGACACAACTCGGTGCGCTCATTATTCCGGGGGTTGGTCATATTGTTTCCATTGGCGCGGGCGTTCTGTTAGGCAGTGTTATCGGTCGCCAAACAGGCCGGTTAGCCGCCAACATGCTCAATCAGAGTTTTGACGAAGATCAATTACAGACTTTGTCAGATAGTCTCAATAAAGGACAAGCGGCGCTCATTGTGGAAGCCGATACTGAGCAATCGTTGGCTAAGGTACGGCAAGCCCTCGGTAAACTCGACACCCAAATCAATTTAATTGATCGTGTAGCTGATTTATCTAATTCTTCAGTTTAAATACTTCGATCATAAACAAATAATACGTAAGAAAATAAAAGTGTGGTGATCATTATGGCTACCACACTCTTTTTTCATTATAAATGGTCCTGATGAGACTCGAACAATGTGTAAGAATAAAACTTCTTAATCGGTCTATATGGTTAAGTAATCACCGAAAATTCAACACAGGATAATCATCTATGTTCAACGCCTTAGCTCTTGAAAACGAGCGGATGCAAAAAGATCAATTCTTTGAATTTCACCCGCAATCACCTCTAACCCCACATCAAAAATTCAACTTCGATGGTCTAGATTATTTCCCGCCGAATGAAGCCCTCTATTTACTCATTGAACCCGAAGAATTCGACGACAAAGAAGAAGTCGAAATTCAGACCACGACGGGCGATACACGGTATTTCCAACGCTGGGGCAAAATCAAATTTGCAGTCGGCGAAGAAACTGCCGAACTTACGCTTTTTCATAATCCTGATCAAGGTCACTTCTTTCTGCCGTTCAAGGATGCCACTAGTGGGTCTGAATCGTATGGAGCAGGCCGCTACATGGACCCGCAACGTCTAGCGGATGGTCGGTTTTTGATCGACTTCAATCACGCCTATTCTCCCTATTGCGCCTATAACTCACGCTGGAGTTGTCCACTGACACCCGCTGAAAATATCCTCAAGGTGCACATTGAAGCGGGGGAAAAGAAACCATCGACGGAATGGGCGGAGAGCTACTAAGTTCAACTTTGGCTATCTATTCTGAAATCACCTAATCAAGTGTCACTGGTTAGGTGATTTTTTATGGGCAGTGCTATACTCAACTTGGGTGTTCAAAACATACCAAAGGTTTTCTCATGACAAAAATTGGTTTAATCGCCAGCGGTAGCCAAAAACTTAAATATCCTGCCCCGGCTCAAGATATCTATACGTCAACACTATTTACGAAATCGCGCCAATGGGCTGAACAACATTGTGAGTATTGGTATATCCTTTCGCCAAAATATGGTTTGCTTGAACCGAACAAAGTGATCGAACCGTACAATTTGATCTTCAATGACATGAACAAGTCAGAGCGCTGGCATTGGTCATCAACCATCATGCAAGCCCTTGCGCGGCAAACCCAACCATCAGATCGTTTAGTCCTTTTAGCAGGACAAATTTATCGCGAATATCTGCTTCAACCCTTGAATTTTAAAGGCTATACGCTTGAAATCCCTCTCGCCGGGCTTGATGTAGTTACCCAATTGCAATGGCTCACCGAAAATACCCGCCACGATTAACATTTCTCGTCAACTTGAACAGAATCCTATGTAAAGCCGTTCGCGAATCAGCTATACTAATTTTAAATCGAAAAGAAAATCTAACGCCGAACAGGTAACTCATAAACATATGGACATTTCACGTATTCGTAATTTTTGCATTATTGCCCATATTGATCATGGCAAAAGCACTCTCGCAGATCGTCTCCTGCAAGAAACAGGTACGATTAGCGACCGCGATATGAAAACCCAATTGCTCGATAACATGGATTTGGAACGCGAGCATGGGGTTACGATCAAATCGTCGGCGGTGCGCATGGAATGGAAAGCTGAAGATGGGCAAGATTACATCTTAAATCTGATTGACACCCCCGGCCACGTGGACTTCACTTATGAAGTGAGCCGCGCATTGCAAGCATGCGAAGGTGCCTTGCTCGTAGTGGATGCATCTCAAGGGGTTGAAGCGCAAACGCTGGCCAATCTCTATCTGGCTTTTGAAGCTGATTTGGAAATTATTCCGGTCATCAACAAAATCGACTTACCCGCCGCACGCCCCGACGAAATCGCCCAGGAACTCGAAGATTTGTTGGGTATTCCGAAAGAACAATATATTCAGGTCAGTGCTAAAACGGGCAAAAATGTAGCCGCCGTTTTGCAAGCTGTGGTGGATCGCGTGCCGCATCCTAAAGGTAATAAAGATGCACCGTTGCGCGCGCTCGTTTTCGATAGCCACTATGACAGCTATCGCGGTGTGATTAGTTATGTACGTGTTTTTGATGGCGAAATTCATAAAGATGATAAGTTTAAACTCATTTCCACCAAAGCCGTCGTTGACCCCATCGAAATAGGTTTCTTCACCCCCGGCATGACCAAGGCCCAAAGTATCAGCAACGGGAATGTAGGTTATGTCGCGACGGGCTTGAAAACCATTCAAGAATGTCGCGTTGGGGATACAATGACCATTCATCCGGATGGCTCTAAAGATGCCCTTCCAGGTTATGAACCAGCGAAGCCGATGGTGTTTGCGGGCTTCTATCCAGTCAACAATGAAGATTATGGCGACCTACGGGATGCGCTCGAAAAATTGCAACTCAACGATGCCGCCTTAACCTTCCAGCCCGAAACCTCGCAAGCCTTGAATTTTGGTTTCCGCGTCGGCTTCCTCGGTCTCTTCCACATGGAAATTGTGCAAGAACGACTTGAACGCGAATATGATTTGGATATTCTGGCCACAGCCCCCAGCGTAGAATATCAAATTGTGATGAAGAGTGGCGATGTTGTGACCATTGATAGTCCGGCTGAATTGCCCGACGAAAACGATATTTCCGAAATTCGCGAACCGTGGATGAAGATTCAAGTTTTCGCGCCCGATAACTATATTGGCCCGATCATGGAACTTGTGACGCAAAAGCGCGGTATTTACGAAAACATGGAATATCTTGATACGTCACGTGTCATGATTACCTATGATTTGCCGCTTTCTGAGTTGATTATCGACTTCTATGATCGCCTCAAGAGCGCGACTAAGGGCTATGCAAGCCTTGACTACAGTTTTGCCGAGTATCGTACCGAAGATTTGGTGAAGCTCGAAATTCTGGTGAATAATGATCCCGTGGATGCCTTGGCAACTATTGTTCATAAAGACCACGCCTATCATCGCGGCCAAAAGCTGATTACCAAACTCAAGGATTTGATTCCGCGTCAAATGTTTGTGGTGCCAATTCAAGCCGCGGTGGGCAAACGCGTGATCAGTCGCGCCAATGTGAAAGCCATGCGCAAAGACGTGCTCGCCAAATGTTATGGTGGCGATGTCAGTCGGAAGAAGAAACTCCTTGAGAAGCAAAAGAAGGGGAAGAAGCGCATGAAGATGATCGGGAGTGTGGAAGTCCCGCAAGAAGCCTTCATGGCGGTTCTCAACCTCGAAGACGACTAAATTTCACTCAGTTTTGCAACGTTCAAAACCCCGCTACAATAAAGTAGTGGGGTTTTTAATTTCGGAAAAATAGTAACTAAAAGGAGACTGCATCTTGCTCAATAAGGATACTTGGTTTGATGTATGGCTCGACTACTTCTATGACATTGGTGATGAAGAGATAGTTGAACGAATTCATAAACCTACGCCTCAAGATTTATATGAAGCCTTGAAACTTGCTAAAAATCTTCAATTTTTTGGTATGCATATAGTTCTCAGAAAAGGAAACTGGATAGTTCAGGTTAGTCCGGCCATAGATGATTCAGAGCTTGAGGATGACGATAAATATGACAAATACCTTCGTGAAAATGAGGCAGATCGCATCTATATCAAGATTTGGAATTATCCTTTTAGTCTTAGCATTACTTTGCAAGATATCGATTTCAGAGATTATGAAACCGAATCAACATACTCTGACGGTGTCTTTATGGGTGATTATCTGTATCGCAGTTTACCGTTTGATGAAGGTGTTGATTTCATTTTACAGTTTTATGAACATCAACGTCTTAAAAATTACTTCAGACATCTCTCGCATCGCTCCTATAAAGAGTTTTCCCGCACCTCATATCAGTTAGATGATGAATATGTCGGTGTAAATTTCCCGGATAGTGATGAAATTTCTCAAATAATCGAGTATCTCAAATCAGCTTCTCTCAAAAGACTGTATATCCGTATTCAGACTAAAGGATATACAGAAGAAGACCCTTATGAACGCATGTTTAGACGTGAACACATTCTCATGCATCCTGTTGAAAATCAGCCACGGGTTATGATTACCAGTTTTCAGCGATTATCCAAAAATCGTATCGAGAAGGCTCGAATAATTGACAAATCCCTCTATCCAAGTGATGAAATGGTAACAGTACGCTTTTCCGATAAATTATCTGAACAAATACCACTCCACCAAACCATTGCCATTGATGATGCGATAGATTTTATCCTTAAAGATTTCGTCAATAATCATAATTTCTGTTACCTTGGCAACTGGCTTTAAAGAAAAAATCCCGCCTGAAAACTCATCTTCAGACGGGATACAAAAGTCTACAAAACCATTAGATTACTTCAAGCGAATGGTGTAATCGGAGCCAATTGCTTCAATCACCCACCCGGTTTATACGCCCCCATTAGCGGCAACTTCAATCATATACCACGCATTATTGTTCTCATCACACACCGGACCACTCATGACTGTAAATTCCGTGAGCACCGGATATTGCCCGATGATTTCTGAGCCTGTGGCCGTCGGCATATTCCGCATATTGAGATCCGAGGCATCACCTGATTCATCAATTACGCCAATATCGCCCGGTTTTAAGCGAGATGGCATCGTCTCATTGCAGGATTGAATAGTCGTTGTGATAAGACCTAAATCGGTCGGCGCAAAGTCACGCGCACACCGCACCCCAATCGAACCATCGGTTCCATCTGTCGGGTCATATAAATTTCGATAACTCCCGCGCAAATAATTCGCGTCATCAACAAAGAATGAGCCACCCCGAATCACCCGCGAACGTTCGGCGTCACTCGGATTTTCACGGCCATCAGTTGCGTCATACGGATAGGGGAAGTCGCTGTATAGATAAATGGTATTCGTCCATTCCCAGACATTCCCACTCATATTTAAAGCACCTACCCATGATGCGCCTTCGGGCATGCTGGCTGTGTTGGCCGATAAACCTTGCGCATTGGGTGCCCAAACAACCTTATTCCCATCAAACTCGTTCCCCCACGGATAAACCAGATTTTGGGGACCGCGTGCGGCATATTCCCATTCGGCTTCGCTAGGTAAACGTGCTTCGCGCCAAGCACAATAATCACGGGCTTGGAACCATGTCAGGCGGTTAATGGGTTGCACCGTCTCGAATGAATAATCTGATTCCAAAGTCGCTGTGCAGGCACCATCGAATAAACAGGCTTCGTACATAGCGCGGGTCACTTCCGTTTGATCAATCCAGAATGGTTCACGGAAACACACCTCATGCACGGGTTGTTCGTCGGCATCGCCCTCCAAACTACCCATCATAAAACAGCCTGCGGGTGACAAAACCATTGTCACGCAATTGATGGTGGTCATTTGAGTTTCCCAATTGGGATCGGTCAT
>JBNLCD010000240.1:0-8065 GCA_050303635.1 Anaerolineae bacterium | reverse complement strand
TCCCCAGCTGAAAATCCAGCGAATCCACCAGCCAATCAGACTGAATAAGAGTATAAAAACAGGCGACACATGTGTCGCCCCTACCAAAGAAGATCACAATACAACAAATTCGGAGGGTGAGGCATGCCTCACCCGTTTTCCCATCTCTCGCTTAATTATTCAATCCACATGAAGCCCTTGCCCTGCCAGCAATTTAGCCATCAGCGGCTTCGGGGCTCAAGCCTCTATCAAATTCTTAGCTTAGATGACGCGGCAGATTAAGCCCTTGAGATAAGCGCCTTCGGGGAAAGTTAAGGCCACTGGATGGTCACTGGCCGCACCCATGGTTCCAACAATTTGCGCATCACAATTCGCATCAATCATCGCGCCGAAAACAATCTTCTGGAACAGATCGGCACTGATGGCATTGGAGCACGAGAACGTCCAGAGCGTGCCACCCGGTTTGAGCAAGCGGAAGGCCAGCCAGTTAATATCCTTATAGCCACGTGAAGCGCGTTGCACTTGTTTGGCATGTCGCGCAAATTTCGGCGGGTCAAGGATAATCAGGTCGAATTGTTCGCCAGTTTCGCGATATTCACGCAGTAAATCAAAAACATTGGCTTCGATGAAATCTTCATCATTGACCTCGAAGCCATTTAACGCGACATTTTCTTTAGCCAAATCAAGCGCCACGCCAGAACTATCGACTGACACCACTTGACCAGCCCCCGCCGCCAAAGCGGCAACCGTCATGCCTCCTGAAAAACAGAAGGTATTCAGAACGCGCATATTTTGGGGCTCGGGTTGTTGGGCAATAAATTCTTCGAGCCGTAAACGATTCTCGCGTTGATCGAGATAAAAGCCTGTTTTGTGACCATTATAGATATCAACCAAAAGTGAGTGGCCATTTTCTTCAATGGTGACGGTTTCGGGTGGTTCTTCGCCCCACAAGACGCCGACTTGCTCATCCAAACCTTCAAGTTGACGAATCTCGATATCACTGCGTTCTAAAATGCCACGCGGTTCGAGCAATTCGGCCAAAATACGGGCGAGTTGGTGTTTGCGGCGATCAATACCCAGACTCAAAATCTGAACGACCAGCCATTCGTCATATTGATCGACCACGAACCCGGGTAGAAAGTCATTTTCAGCATTGATGAGACGGCCTGCATTGGGACGCGGTTCACGTCCTGCGAGGGCCATTTCAATGCGGCTCTGCCAAAAATCGTCATCAATCGGTGTTTCCACATCCCACGTTAAAATGCGCAAGCGAATATTCGACTCGCCATTCCAGTAGCCAAGGCCTACCGGGGTTCCATCCGATGTTTGAATGGTCACAATATCGCCGGGTTGAGGTTTACCCTGGAGTACTTGAGCGATTGCGCCGGAGAAAAACCACGGATGGCGGCGCTCAATACTTTTGGTTGCTTTGGGTTTTAATTGAATTGTTGCTGTCGGATATTCGCGCATAACGAGTTTGGTTTCCTTTATTCCGTAAAAAATGATTGCGCCAGTATAGCGGTGAAACCTATGCCTAGCGAGGGCTGACTGGGGAAGCGCCAGATTGAGGTTATTTTTACTGGCTTAGGGGAGATGGGGAAAGGCAGTCAAAATCACATTTTGGGCAGATTGATCACCATAAATCAGATGAAACCCCCATGCCTAAAGTCGATCAGGTTCATGCTCGGTAATTTGAATGGAATATTCCATATATTCTTGTGCGCAATCAAATATAGTGCAAAGTGGCTATTTTGCCTAAAAAAATTTCCCATAACCATTTTCATACCGTATAATGAAGCAACGCAGAATAGTTTAAAATATATCCTCCAGTTAACTATACTGCTCTGAGGCAGGCGTGATGAACCTGCCTCTTTTGCTAGCTTTCACCTGCTTAGCCAAGAGCACATTGATAATCTGCAAAATTTCCTATCAATTTATGGCGTAATGCCCAAGACATTCAAAATATCGATGACGACCGCATTGTAATCACGCGCCCGTTCTTGGGTGACAGCAATGCCTTGGCGCGCTTCTAATAGTGTCGCAATCTCGGCGATTTCCGCCTCTGCACTTGATTTCAATTCTTGTAATTGCTCTGCGGAAAAGCCATTGTGATAAACGGGGATAATGCGCTTGTTTTGACTAGCGGCAATTTTGATTTCTTGGCGTACATAATCCGAAGCAAGCGTGGTGGGTCCGAGCAAACTAATCACATAATCACTGGCTTCGATATTCTGGCGCAATATTGCATCCCAATCATCACCCCCGCGTAAGCCGGCCACATCTAAAAACGGTTCTAAGCCAACCGCTTTCAACCGTGCTAAGAGCAACAGGGCAAAAGCGCTACTATCGGCATTACGATAGGAGATAAACACGGGAAAACTTGTGGCCGTTTCTATCAGATTGTAAGCTTCTCGTTGAAGCTCAATGCGTCCATCGAACCGTGTTTCCGGCACCCATTTCACATACCCCAGATTTTCCAATAAATTGGGGAGCGGAATCTGCTTAAGCCATTTGGCTTCGGCAAATTCAACGATCAAATCGGTATACCCGCCGGACCAATTGTAGATACTGGTCACACCTTCATTGAGATCAATCGCTATCCCAAAATCGTGCCCCCAATATTCATATACTGCCCCGAGGGCTAACTCACGCACAAAGGCCCGCGCGCGTGCTAACGGATTAGTGGGAATTTCCTGATTGAAGGGCGGCGTGTGGAGTAATTGGTCAAGTGTGATGGACATACGCAAAAATCCTTTTCGTAGAGAACACATGGATGCTTAGCTAATCTGGAATCCATTATAGCCAAGCATCCATTTAGGGGAAATCGACCTAAGCGACGGGGTGCAATTCTTGGACGTATGCTTTGATGTTCTCCATTTCCTCTTTGTACACTCGCTTGGTGATGGGCGGATTCATCTTCTTCTCAAACCAACCCGCCAGACCATTGCTCAGCGGCATATCGGTTTGGAAGGTGAGGCGACAGGCTTGCCCGTTCTCGACTGCCTCAAAAATAAAATTGGTTTTGGTGCCGAGCGTGGGGTCTTCTTCCGTCAAAATATGGCCCGGTTCTGGCTCAGTCACGACCATATTGTATTCTTGCGTCACACCGAAGACCATCATTTTAGTATAAAATTCGGTGCCTGCGCCTTGACCGCCTTTGGTAACGCGCAATTCTTTGAAAGCCTTGGGCAAAATCGCCGGATGCCCGACTTCGTAGTCGCTTAAAACGCCATACACAACGTCGGGACTGGCGGGGACAATATCGCTGTATTCAATGCGAACGGTTGACATGCTAGGTAACTCCTCTGACTTTGATAATTGATTGGTTGACTGACAGGATCAAACTGTTTTACCGACCCCCTCCGGCCTGCGGCCACCTCCCCCGAACACAGGGGAGGCAGATTTGCCGATAGTCCAGTCTCCCCCATGTTTGGGGGAGATGTCGCGTTAGCGACAGAGGGGGTTAATTTTCTATCTAGTCAGCCAGATACTTTGTTGAGTGTTTTAGATTTCAATTTGACAATGATGCTGGATTGCTTTTTCAACCACTGCATCTAAGGGATAATCTTTCCCAAAGAGCAGATATTGTTGAATCAAGCCCTCGACCATCGCGTAGAGCAAATAGGCTCGTAATTCGGCATCTTGCGCCCCTGCATTCTCGTACAAGGCTTGAAAAACCTGTTTGAGGGCAAGGGTTGCGTGCATAATCTCTTCACCCAGAATTTCCTCGAACGCAGGCAAATTCCGTAAGCTATAAAACACGCGCCAAAAATCCACTTCTTGGACCAATTCCATATAAATCCCCCGCATAAGATCGGCGAGCTGTTTTAGCGGTGGGTCGGTGTGCGTGACATTCTCAAAGGCTTTGTTGGCATTGGTCATACCTTGTCGCATAATCGCGATCAGCAGACCTTGTTTGCCCTCAAAATAGTTATAGAGCAAGCCTTGGGAAATCTCGGCTTCATTGGCCAGCATCCGCACCGAGGTATTGTCATAGCCTCGTTCGGCAAAAAGTTTGAGCGCGGCGTCAATGATTTTACGCTTACTTTCCTCGTGAATCGCTTCGTTTTGTTCGGGTGTTCTAGGTGTCATAGTTTTTCCTTGAATGAACGTTCATTCAAAAAAATAACCCAAAAAGTATCGACTGTCAAGAGGTGTGGAAAATTTAGGGGATTTTTGGCACATAGCGGTGGCATACACATATGCCCCCTACGAGTGATGTCACCAATTTGTTATACCGAGTAAAATTTAGGGTTCAGAGATGGCATTTCGAATATGTTGTATTTAGTCATTTGGTGTTGAAAGATACAAATTAACTTGGTCGCTGGTCGGGAAAAATCTATGTATTTTTCCGCTTATCTGGATTATTTGGATGTACCCCGCCGTTTATTCTTCCGTTTTCACCAGGGAGAGCGGTAATGACCCGCCAAATTTAATTGAAGCAAGGCGCAAAATCACCACCAAAAGCATACTCACACCGATAGAAAGCGGCGTAGTATCCGCCAGATGATGCCAACCGACATAGACAAGCGCGCCGACCAAGGAAGCCGTCGCATAAATTTCTTTGCGCAGAATTAACGGAATTTCACCCGCCAACAAATCGCGCGTGATGCCGCCGCCCGTCCCCGTCATAATCCCCATGATGACGGCAATTAATGGCGTGGTATGTTCCGCGAGAGCCACGTCTGCCCCGATAATCGTGAAGAGCGCCAAGCCCAGCGCATCTCCAATCAACAAGGTCCGGCGTGGAATAAACCCGACGCGCGCAATCATAAATGTGGCCAAACCAGCGGCCACCGCCACCCAAATATAATTATTGTCGCGAATCCAAAAAACGGGGGTGCGCCCTAACAGCACATCCCGCAAGGTTCCGCCCCCAATTGCCGTGACAATGCTAAAAATCACTACGCCGTAGAGGTCAATATTTTTGCCACGCGCGACCAATGCGCCCGTAATCGCAAAAATCGCCGTACCAATCATGTCAAATGTGTAAAACATTTGGATTCCAATGATTCAATCTACAAAGCCACCGTATGGCATGGCTGTTTCAATTATTGTCCCAATTAAATCAGAGTTTTATGAGTTTTGACAGCCAATAAATAGAATTGGCTACCTATGGTTAAGTTGTCTATTTCACGCTAGAATGGCGAGTAACTAGAAGCACCTTTTTTAACCTGAAAGGACAACTCAATTTTGGACGACTTTCTCTTTAGAGGCACAATCGCTGACATCGATCCTGACGTTGCCGCACTTATTGACTTGGAAGGTGTCCGTCAAGCCCAACGCTTGATTATGGTCCCCTCCGAGGCAACCATCCCTGCCGCCGTACGCGAAGCGGTGGGATCTTATTTCCACAATATTTACGCCGAAGGCTATCCCCCCAATAGCTGGCGCAACCTTTCTGAAGCCGATATTTTAGATGTAGATGCCCGTTTAGCCGAACTCCGGCGCAACAGTGGCGCGCGGTATTATCAAGGCACCGAACTCGCCGATATTATTGAGAGTTTGGCCCGCCGACGGGTGGCTGAACGGTTTGCCAATGACCGCGTCTCGGCCAATCAAATTATGGTCAATGTGCAACCGCTTTCGGGATCACCCGCCAATAGTGCCGTCTATACCGCCCTCCTCCAACCCGGTGACACCATCATGGGTATGGACCTTATTATGGGCGGACACTTGACCCACGGCAGTCCGGTTTCCCGCAGTGGTTTGCAATATCATGCGGTCGGTTATGGCATCGACCCCGAAACTGAACGGCTTGATTATGATCTCATTCGCGATATGGCGCTCGAACACCGCCCCAAGATAATTATTGGCGGGTATACGTCCTATCCATTTATGCCGGATTGGTCCGCCTTACGTGAAATTGCCGACGAAATTGGGGCTTATATTCTCGCCGATATTTCGCACGTGGCCGGTTTGATTTTAGCTGGCGCATTACCGTCGCCGGTCGGCATTGCAGATATTGTCAGCTTCACCACCCATAAGACCATCAACGGTCCACGGGGTGCAGTTCTGCTCACGCATGATCGCAAACTTGCCCGTCAATTAGACCGCGCCGTCTTCCCCGGTGAACAGGGTGGTCCGCACATGAATAATATTGCGGGGTTGGCGGTGGCCATGAAGATTGCCGAAACGCAAGAATATCACGACCTCCAACACCAAACGGTCAAGAATGCCCAACGTCTGGCCCAACGCTTCATGGAACGCGACCTGTATGTGCCTTATGGCGGCACCGAAACCCACATGGTTTTGATTGGTTTGCGCGATATTGTCGGCCCCGACGGCACCCCGCTCTCAGGTGATATTATGGCGCGTGTCCTCGAAATTGCGGGCATCGTCGCCAATCGCAACACCGTGCCGGGTGATACCAGTCCATTCAAGGCCACGGGGGTTCGTTTCGGGACACCGTGGATCACCCAGCGTGGTCTCAAAGAAGCCGAAATGGATATGATTGGCGATGCCATTGCGGATATGGTTTACAGCATGACGCCTTTCAGTTACCCAGCCGGTTTCACCAAGAAGAATTGGCGTGCGAAGGTCGATTTTGAAGTCTTGACCGATGTCCAACAACGCGTCAGCACCTTGGCCAATAAAGCGGGCATCGATTATCAAGTGCCGGATCTCAGCAAGCACTATGCCATTTCAGATGCCGCCGCCGAGCATTTCCGCACCTTGCCGGACGATGAACCCGTCGAAAGCTGGCGCACCATTGAAATTGATGGCAATGAAGCCGAAGCCTTCCTCGATAGCGTACTCACCTGCGAAGTCCGCGACTTTGACTTTGGTGATTTCCGCGCCGGCTGGATTTTGGATTTCGACGGATTGCCCCTCGCCCAAGTGGTGGTGGAACGCCTGACCGTGGAGAAATATTTGCTCCATGTGAGCCGCAATGTCGATATTATCGCCCAATGGTTGATTAGCCTCTCCGATGGCTATACCAAATTTAAGCCAACCGATCCCTACGCTAAGATTCCGGGTCCGGTGTCGGTCAGTCCATTAGCCGATGCGGTCGATTTGACCCGTTTCGATGAACTGAAATTGGCCCCTAATTTGGCGGATGATCCTGAATTTGAATACGAACGCGTTTTCTATATCGGGTGTCACGACAAGAATTTGCCGCAAGGTGAAGCACTCCAAGAATTTACGTGGGAAGAACCTGCCGAGCCTGAATTATTGACCACCCCGCTCAACGCCTTACACCGTGATCTGGGCGCGAAGATGGTGCCGTTTGCAGGCTATGATATGCCCGTTTGGTATACCTCCGTCAGTGAAGAACACGCCGCGACGCGTGAACATGCTGGGTTATTCGATGTGAGCCACATGGGTGTTTTCGAATTTACCGGTAAGGGTGCCGAAGCTTTCTTAAACGCGGTGACGACCAATGATGTTACGCGCTTAAACCCTGGAAGTTCCCACTACAGCTATTTGCTGGGTACGGATGGCATTCCGCACGATGATATTTTCATCTACCGCCTTGGCGCTGAAGAATTTATGGTCGTGGTTAACGCCTCCAACAATGACAAAGACTGGGCCTGGGTCAACGCTATTCGCGACGGCGACGTCTGCATTGACGCCGAACGCCCGTGGGTGAAAGCACCGGGCCGTCTCGAAACCCATATTCGCGATTTACGTGCGGAATCCAGTGGTGATGATCGGCGCGTCGATATTGCGTTACAAGGTCCAGCCAGCCAAGATATTTTGTTTGCACTCGGTGGTAGTGACGCGGATATCAATACCGTTAAGAAATTGAAGTGGTCCGGCGTAGCGAAGGTCAGCTTCGGAGGTCAC
Organism: Anaerolineae bacterium; assembly: GCA_050303635.1. GTDB lineage: Bacteria > Chloroflexota > Anaerolineae > Aggregatilineales > J027 > JAKEEQ01. The sequence continues at coordinate 295 of JBNLCD010000240.1, read as the reverse complement.
AACTTCATTATCACCCGCACGGGCTATACCGGTGAACGGGTGGCTTATGAACTCTTCCCGCATCCGGATGAATCTGCTGAACTCTTCAAAAAATTGGTCGATGCGGGCGCGGTGCCGTGTGGTTTGGCTTCCCGTGACAGTTTGCGGACTGAAGCTGGCTTGCCACTCTATGGCCATGAACTCGAAGGGCCGTTGGTCATGAATCCGGCCGATGCGGGTTTCGGCAATTTCGTCAAACTCTGGAAACCGTTCTTTATCGGCAAGCAAGCTTATATCGACCACGAAGCCCAACGCG
>JBNLCD010000239.1:0-8090 GCA_050303635.1 Anaerolineae bacterium | reverse complement strand
AGTGATGTCCTTGGCTTCGCGCCATTCCCAACCCATTTGTGTCCAATATTGTCTATTTTGATAGCCGTCGTCGTTGATGAAATATTCATACTGCGCAACAGTGACCGGGTATTTGGCAATTTGGAAGGCGGACACATCAAATGTCCCGATATTATCTTCGAGTGTCACTTGCCCAGCCGGAATATCTACCCATGCAAAAGGTTCAGGTAAAAAGATTTTTGCCATAGATTTCTGTGATTGCATACAAGAGAGAATAATTAGTATGGCTGATGTTAACGCAAATGTTAATCCTGCGCGAGGTATGTTTAGTCTGTCCACCGTGTTTTGCCGAGAAAACGGTTTTTACATCGATCTAATAATGACTCGGTGTTGAATTTGTTATAATTTTCACAACTGAAAGGAGACATTCTGCCATGTCGAATACTTCGCCTCAATTTCATACACCGTCCCCTAAACTAACCGCTTTTCTGCAAGATTTTGATATCATATTAACGCGCTGGATGGCCCGTTATGGTATTCCATTTCTGCGGATTTCAATGGGGGTTGTCTTTATCTGGTTTGGCGCGCTGAAGCTGGTACCAGATTTAAGTCCCGCTGAAGGCTTAATCCGTGATACCGTACCGTTGGTGCCGATGAGTGTATTCATTCCATTTCTGGCTATTTGGGAAATTGCAATTGGCATCGGTTTTGTGACCGGACGCTGGATGCGAGCCACTATTTTGCTGTTGTTTTTGCAAATGCCGGGGACCATTTCGCCGATTGTGCTCAATCCCGATGCAGTGTGGAACATCTTCCCGTACGGTCTGACATTGGAAGGTCAATATATTGTGAAGAATCTTGTTTTGATCAGTGCCGCATTGGTGATAGGCGCAACGGTGCGCGGGGGTCAATTGCAAGCGGAACCGTCTACAACGGAAGCCTAAATCATTCATTAACAGACTTATAGAAAAAATAAAAGGTGTCCGTGTGGGCACCTTTTTGATTAGCTAATGTTGTCGTTCATTATTCGACGTGTTGTTTATCGGCTTGGGATTGGGCAACGCTTTCACCACTGCCTTCACCGAGTGATTTGGGTTCATCGTCGCCAGCTAAGCCCTTGCGGAATTCGCGAATGGCTGAACCTAGTTCTCCACCTACGCGCGAGACACGTCCTACCCCGAAGAGCAAGAGGACAATGACCAAGACAATCATCAATTCAGGGCCACCTAAATTTCCCATGATATTTTCTCCAAGTGATTAACAAGTGTTTGTTGCTTAAGAGTATATCATATCTACGCAGGTGAAAAGGATGGAGTTGTATTGGAAATTATTCGTCCCAAACTTCGCCACCATTGATGACAAGGTGAATTTGGTCAATAAATTTGCGCGCATCAGTGGGTTTGCGTAAAAAGCCTTTAAGACCGTTCTTCTTGGCATTTTCGGTGCGTTCATCAGGGTCATAGGCTGTCAAAATAACAACAGGAATATTCGCTAATTCGGCATGTTCGCAAAGTGTGTCAAAAATGGTGTAGCCACTAATTTCATTCGGGAATTGCAGATCTAAAACAATTAAATCGATGGGCAGAACTTCAATTATACGATTAACCGTATCCATCCCCCAGCGCTCATAGAAGAACCGGGCCCCGGCACTTTCAAGCAATATGCGGTTAATGGCTAAATTTTCTGGATTGTCTTCTACATTAAATATTCGTTTGCCTTCTAAAAGCATTATTTTGTTAATCCTAGTAAGTCCACGATTCATAAAATGATTATATCGCTAAAAAATGTGAACCGAAAGTTTTTGTAAAGGTTTATCTATTTTCGACAGGTAACGTGGTCTGGAGTAGACTTGGGATCAATTACTGGTTAGTACGAAGAAAGGATTTATCGGATGATTCGTTTTGGAGTGATTGGTACAGGGTGGCGGACCCATTTTTTTATTCGAATTGCGGCGGCGCGGCCTGATTTATTTGAGTTGGTTGGCATTGTGACACGGGATATTGAACAGGCGCGTGAATGGGCGAAACCGTATGATGTACCATTTTTCGCCACTGTTGATGATTTGCTTGCGCAAAAACCACTCTATGTTATTACGAGTGTGCCGTGGGATGTGAATCCGGGTGTCATCCATGAACTAACGGCGCGGGGTATCCCCGTGCTATCCGAAACGCCACCCGCCCGAACGATTGAAGAAATGGCAGATTTATATGGGCTGGTGGAGCAAGGTGCCAAAATTGCCGTGGCCGAACAATATCATTTGCAACCACATCATGCCGCCCGGATTGCCTTTACACAAGGTGGCAAATTAGGCATGGTTTCGCAGGTGCAAATGTCGGTGGCACATGGCTATCATGGCATTAGTCTCATGCGGCGCTTGCTGGGAATTTGGTATGAAGATGTGACGATTACAGCCCATCGTTTTAATTCACCGATTGTCAAAAGTCCGGACCGAAATGGCCCGCCGGTCCAAGAAGAAATTGTTAATTCGGAACAAGCGATTGCTTATTTCAATTTTGGCGATAAGTTGGGGGTGTTTGATTTCACAGGCGATCAATATTTTTCATTTATTCGCCAACCACGCATTTTGGTGCGGGGTGAACGTGGCGAATTGATCAATGATCGCGTCGTTTACCTTGCAGACCACGCCACGCCTATTCATCTTGACTTCAAACGGCATAATGCCGGTGAGCAAAGTAGTTTGGAAGGCAATTATCTGAAGGGAATTCAAATTGGTGAGGATTGGATTTACCAGAATCCATTGGCTCCGGCTCCGCTGTTTGATGATGAAATTGCCGTGGGTGACTGTATGATCCGCATGGCGGATTATGCGGACGGAGGTGAGCCATTTTATTCGCTCGCCGAAGCTTGTCAGGATCGCTATCTCGATATGATGATTTGGGAAGCGGTCGATAGCGGCCAACCGGTGACAACAACTCCACAACGCTGGGCCCAATAAATTTCAATCTACTATAAATCTTTTGAATGGAACCTCCCAATAATTAGCGGGAGGTTCTTTTGTTCAGGTACGAGCCTGTACCAAAGTACACACCAAGACCGTTCCTTTGTGCGACGCGCCAGCTCAACAGTTGGCATAAGCTAAAGACAATTCAGTTATTTAGCTCAACACAAAGGATGAATTTTAAGAATGACTACCCAAACAGCCCTCATTACAGGTGGTTCACGCGGACTGGGTCTCGCTTTAGCTGAAGCTTTGGCCAAACGCGGTTGGCAATTAATCATCAATGCGCGTGGCGCGGAAGCTCTCGAAACCGCTCATCATCAACTGGCCCAGAAAACAACCGTGCGCGCACTTGTGGGCGATATAACGGATGCTCAGCATCGGGCCGAATTGACACAAGCCGCTGTTGAATTAGGGGGCATTGATGTATTGGTTAATAACGCGAGTGTGCTAGGACCAAGCCCACTCCTGAATTTGTTAGATTATCCATTGGACGCGTTGCGGCAGGTCTATGAGGTGAATGTTTTGGCTCCGCTGGCTCTCATTCAGGAATTACAACCGTGTCTCAAGACAGGTGCCAAAATCTTCAATATCTCCAGTGACGCGGGGCGTGAAGCTTATCCCACATGGGGCGGTTATGGCTCCAGCAAAGCCGCGCTTGAACAAGTTTCAGCAATTCTAGCCGAAGAACAAGATAAATGGCCTGTTTACTGGATTGACCCGGGCGATATGCGTACGCAAATGCATCAGGACGCTTATCCCGGTGAAGATATCAGTGATCGCCCCTTGCCGAGCGCCAGTGTGCCGGGTTTCCTGCAACTGATTGAAGGTAATTTCCCCAGTGGACGTTATGCCACACAATCGATGGTTGCGGAAGCGTAGAGGGAGGATGCCGTCATGCTATTCGAACATCTCAAACAACCGACTGTCACATTGCCGGCTCCCATCGATTTCGTCTTACCCCCAGAACTCGAAGCAACGGCGCCACCCGAATTACGGGGTCTTGCGCGCGATGAAGTCCGGTTGATGGTTTCGAATTATGGGAATGATCACATTGAACATCATCAATTCTACAATCTGGACAATTATCTCCAACGCGGGGATGTGGTGGTCATCAATACGAGTGGCACGATGAATGCGTCTTTACCAGCTACGCGCGCCGATGGCACCCCGCTTCGGATTCATCTCTCAACGCAACGCAATGAATGTGAATGGGTGCTTGAGTTGCGCTTGGTCGAGGCAGATAAGACCACGCCCTTTTTCTATGCTGAAGCAGGTGAAGTGATTAATCTGCCCAATAATGCCTATGTCAAGCTATTGGAACCCTATGCACTCGCCAGTGATCAACGCATCCGGTTATGGTTTGCTCAAGTTGATTTTGGTGAACTTGGGTTAGAAGATTATCTCAATCGCTATGGAACGCCGATTCGGTATCAGTATGTGCAAGAACAATTTCCGTTGGCGTACTATCAAACCGTTTATGCGACAGAAAAAGGGAGTACCGAAATGCCGTCGGCGGGTCGCGCGTTCACATCCGAACTCATTACACGGCTGGTTGCCCAAGGTGTCCAAATTGCGCCGTTGATTCTGCATACAGGGGTAGCAAGCCTTGAAGCCGATGAAGCGCCCTATGCCGAATATTATGACGTTCCGACGGAAACCGCGACTCTTGTCAATCAAGCGCGTGCCTCGGGCCGACGCATTATCGCAGTAGGTACCACCGTTGTGCGTGCCTTGGAAACCGTGACAATCAATGGCAGGACGGAAGCCGGATCAGGTTGGACAGATTTGGTGATTACCCCCGAGCGCGGTATTCAGGCGGTGAATGGGATGCTCACAGGTTTCCATGAGCCACGCGCCACCCATTTAGCGATGTTGACGGCTTTAGCTGGCTGTGACCATATTCGCTTGACCTATCAAGCGGCGTTAACAGAACGCTATCTCTGGCATGAATTTGGTGATTTACACCTGATTCTTCCCTGAAGAACATAGAAGGGTACATTTTATTTTGGCAATGTACCCTTCATCTTTTTAACCACGTGGACCAATCACTGGTCCGTTCAGTTGAATAGTGGGCTGATCAAGTGGTTCTTGCCAATCTTGCCATTCATCAGAACTATAAAACCCGTTATTACCTGATGGTGGCAATGTTTGGATTAATTCTGTTTGCAAATTTTCTGGAAAAAACTGGAGCGGATTTACAACTTCTTGGCCTTGATAGCGAATTTCTAGGTGAAGTTTATCATTACCATTCATTTCGGTTGGAATCGTGCCAATATTCGTATTGGGTGTAATTTCCTGACCCACATGAAAAGCACGCGGATTAATATTACCAAAGATGACCACATAATCACCGATTTCAATATCAATATGGCCCGGCAGATAGGATCGATCAATATCAAGCTGAGTAATGACCCCCGTTACGCCGGCAAAGATTGTCACCCCTTCGGATGAATCGCAAGGCACAAAATCAAGGCCGGAATGCAATCCTTGAAAAATTGTATCGTAACCCCATGGTTGTCCATATTTATAAGCTAGCACCGTGTTGCCGTAATAATGCATAGATTGTAATTTGCTTAGGTCCACGGGCAAGCGCGTAAAATAGAAGGGCATTTCTTCGGTATTGGTATTGTTGACTGGATAAGGTGTCGCATCATCGGCCAGCGGTGTGCGGCATCCGTTAGTCGTTGACGACGATGATGTATCGGTTCCATTCAAATCACTGACCGTGGTCGGCGTTGTGGTGGTTTTAGCGTCATCGCCTAATAGAGTCGGCACGATAAACATGCCGAAGCCTAATAAAATAATCACGAGACCTAACAGTAAGAAGTTAGTTGTTGTCCGGCTGACACGACTGGCTTTTTGACGTGGCGCGTTAATCACGGGTAAATGCGCTGAGTCGTCAGATTGGCGGTTGGCTTCTTCATCCGGGTCGGGAATGTCGGGACAAGGGGTGGCCGGTCGCCATTTCGGGCGGCGCGGCGTCGGTTGATCTGCCTGATAATCAATGGCTTTGATCAGGTTAATTATTTTCAGAGAATTGCCAATATCGGCACTCCCCCCGGACATATCCACAAATTGAATTTCGCCAATTTCCGGTGGGATATGTGTATGGTCACGAACTTGCACGGTGATAACAGGCTTTCCTAAGCGTTGGGCTTCTTCATATTCCGCGAGGCAATATTCCGAGTTCACGGCGTCATTGGATAATAGCCAGAGGAAGACATCGGCTTCTTTAATTTGACGCAGAATTTCGTCCCACCAATTTTGACCGCCGATAAGATGCCGATCATACCAAACATTGGCATATTCATAATGTTCACGCAGAACAGCAACTAATGGCTCGACAAAATTCTTTTCATCAACCCGACTATAAGAAATGAAGATTTTGGTCATTGGCGACCTCAACAATACACATCCGTTAACCTGTGTTTAAGTGTAATCCTTTTGGCGATTCTTTGCATGAAATTGAAAGAAAAAGGTGCGTACTAAATCATCATACACACCATTTTTTGATTATTTTTCGTCTACCCAACCGAGGCTGATACGTCCGCGATTGATATCGACATCAAGGATTTCGACTTCTTGCACCATGCCCACGGTGAGTTGCGTGCCTCGTGGAATTTTGCTGATATGGAGCAAACCATCTTGTTTCACGCCAATATCAATAAACGCGCCAAAATCGACCACATTGCGTATCGTGCCGCTTAAGCACATCCCGCGTTGTAAATCTTCCATGGCGAGGACATCACTGCGCAATAAGGGGGCGGGTACATCTTCACGCGGGTCACGTCCGGGACGCACAATCTGTTCAAAGATATCTTCAAGCGTCGGTACGCCGGTGCCTAATTCTTCAGCAAGGGCTGATATGGTGTAGCGTCCGCGTAACTCATCGAGAGCGGCTTGACGGTCTTGAACAGGATCACCCATTTTGATTTTGGCGAGTTTCAAGAGCTTCTGGGCAACTTTATAACTTTCGGGATGAATCGCGCTCGCATCTAGCGGATTGACACCTTCACGGATGCGCAAGAATCCGGCGGCTTGTTCAAATGCTTTTGCGCCAAGGCCTTTGACTTTTTTGAGCTCTTTGCGTTCCTGAAAGGCCCCGTTTTCTTCGCGGAACTCGATGATGCGCTCGGCTAGTTTAGGACCGATACCCGCCACCTGAGCTAAGAGAGGGGCTGAGGCAGTATTTAAATCAACACCGACTTGATTCACCACACTTTCAACTACACCGTTCAGTGTTTTTTCCAGCGATTTTTGATTGACATCATGTTGATAGAGGCCTACCCCGATGGATTTTGGATCAATTTTCACAAGTTCAGCAAGCGGATCTTGGACACGCCGTGCAATCGAAACCGCGCCGCGTATACTCACATCCAAATCAGGAAATTCAGCACGGGCCAATTCACTGGCACTATAAACACTTGCACCTGCTTCATTAACCATCAAATATTGTACATTGTCTAAATCACGGGTGAGTTCGGCAACTAGCTGTTCTGTTTCGCGGGAAGCGGTGCCATTTCCAATGCCAATCACATCCACATGATATTGTTGAATGAGTTTATTCAGGCTGGTTTTAGCCTGCGCCCATTGTCCTTGAGGTTTATGGGGATAAATAGTGGTGGTGTCGAGAAGTTTACCTGTCTCATCAATCACGGCGATTTTACAACCCGTGCGGTAAGCGGGATCAACGCCCATGATAACTTTTTGGGAGAGAGGTGGCTGAGTCAGTAATCCGCGTAAATTATCAGCAAAAACATTGATGGCATGGTCTTCCGCTAATTCTGTCAAGATACGGCGCACATCACGTTCAATGGCGGGTAAAAGTAGCCGTTGGGCGGAATCTTGCGTGGCGGCTTCGAGTTCATTTTGCAGGGTTGAGCGGAAATTCTTGCGGAAATTATGTTCAATGGCACTGAGCCAGTCCCGTTCGGGGACGTCGATTTTGACGCGCAGAACTTTTTCTTGTTCGCCGCGATTGATGGCTAAAATTTGATAGGGTTTGATGCGATCGACCCGATAATCAAATTCATAATATGTTTCATAGACTTGTTTGGGGTCTTCGGCTTGCGGTGTTTTGGCGCTAGTCATGCCACCAAAACGCAATGCCTTGTCACGCGTTTCACCACGCACGGCTGGGTCATCACTG